>CAZOGA010000207.1:0-1519 GCA_964579095.1 uncultured Desulfurellales bacterium | reverse complement strand
CAAAATTGGAGGATATGAAAAATGACGAAGCAGGAGATTGAGAAAAGGATTGAGCAGCTTGAAGCTCAAAGAAAAGATGTTAAGGGCGAAAAATGTGAGGTTTATTCACGTGTTGTGGGATATTTAAGGCCGGTTAACCAATGGAACAGTGGGAAACAAGAGGAATTTGAGGAAAGAAAGGTATTTAAAACTCAATGAAAATAGGAGGCTTGCAAAGAGTTTCCCTGATTGACTATCCGGGAGAGATTTGTGCAATAGTTTTTACAGCAGGGTGTAATTTTAGGTGTCCCTACTGTCATAATCCGGAATTAGTTCATATAAACGGAGAATATATTGCAGAAAACAAGGTTTTTGAATTTTTAAAAAAGAGAAGAGATAAGCTTTCCGCTGTTTCAATCACCGGCGGCGAGCCGACACTTCATAACGATTTGCCCGTATTTTTGGAGCATATAAAATCTATGGGATATAAGATAAAGCTTGATACAAATGGGACAAACCCCGATATTCTGGCACAGCTGATTGATGATCAAACTGTTGATTATGCGGCGATGGATGTAAAAGCGCCGTTATATAAATATGATAAAGCTGCGGGCGTGAAAGTTGATACAGGCAGGATTAGTGAGAGTATAAACATTATAAAAAGATCCGGAATAGATTATGAGTTTAGGACAACAATCGTGAGGTCTCAGCTCGCAGAAGATGACATAATGTCAATTGCAAAGCTGATAAAGGGCGCTAATCTTTATTATCTGCAGCGGTTTATACCATACAAAACATTGAACCCGTCATTTTTGAACGAGCTGCCGTATGAAAATGAAGATTTGCTGCGGATGTCAAAAATTATTATGAAAGATTATGTGCACAATTGTTATGTAAGATAAAATATGTCGGAATCATATATTTCTATTCCCGAAACTATTTATTTAAAAATACCTTCTATTTCTTTTAAATCAAATTTTTTAACCAATTCCAAAGCATCTTTCCAATTCATATTGCTGAAACTCATGCCGAAAATGGCTTCACATTGGGAGTTTTTTTGTTCCAAGCATACAGCTATACTTCCCGCTTTTTCCTGTTTATCATAATTAATACCCGCGCGGTATCCGTTGATGTCAAGTGTTTTAGCTAAGCTTTCGTTGGTTTCCATATTTAAATTATTAGCAAAAGGTGCCCAGCCGGCTATTGCCTGCATGCCGGAAATAACACTCACATTAAGTTCCTTACCATCTTTGGAATATTCTCTATTTGCAGAAACTATGTTCCCCATCGGCGAGCCGCTTACATTCATACCGCTGCATTTATCACTCTTCCATCCGGAAATATCCCCCAAATGAGTGCAGATAGTCTTATAAGAAGGCAGCTGATCAGCAGAAACTACAGGCATAAATGCAATGACAAAAAATAAACCCAAAAAAATAATAAAAGAAGTTTTTTTCATAACACCCCCTCTTTAGAAAAAATAAAAATAACCCCCTACATTGCTATATATTATACATATTAAATCATACACTATCAAGTT
>CAZOGA010000206.1:0-1563 GCA_964579095.1 uncultured Desulfurellales bacterium | reverse complement strand
CCCTTCTTTTTCGATAGCAGGTATCATAATTGAGCCTATTGCTGCAACCGTTGCCGGTGATGAGCCGCTTACAGCTGCAAATATAGCACAGGCAAGAATAGCTGTCATTGTAAGTCCGCCCGGAAGATGCCCAACCATAGTATGGGCAAAGTGTATTATTCTTTTTGCCGTTCCGCCTTCTGATAAAAAAGAGCCCGCTAAAACGAAAAACGGGATTGCCATCAAAGCAAATTTATCTATTGATGTAAATAGTTTTTGGGCAATTACCAAAGAAGGCAGATCGGTGAATGTGAATATTGTTATCGTAGCTGCCATTCCCAAAGCTACGGCTATAGGAACGTCTATGACTATAAGGGTAAATAGCACACCTGCCAAAACAAGAGTCATCATTCTATTAAACCCTCCTCTTCCCTATTTTCCATTTTTTTGTTTTCAATATCTTGAGCTAATTCCGCCGGAAGCTTTATTACATTTAACAGTTTAATGAATACTCTCCATGCAGCCGTTGCCATTGTAATGGGAATGACAAGATATATAATCCAGAATGGTATCTGCATATCTATCGATACCTGACCCGTCATATAGTCAAACTTAACTAAGTTCACTCCCCAAATCGTAAGCATAATTAAATAGATAAGTGTTATACTGAGGGAAAATATCGAAAAGGCTTTTCCTATTTTAGGAGGAAAAGATTTGACCAATGCATTAAAAGACATATGCATGCCTATTTTAAAGCCGTAGCTTGCACCAAACATTGTAGCCCATATAAATAGATATGTGGTAAGCTCTCCGGCCCACACAAGACTAAAACCAAAAAGATATCTTAACACAACGTTTACAAATGCCAATATTGTTGCAAGGCTGAAGAGCATGATCATTACAACCCTATCGACTCTATCCAAATTTTTGTCTATTGTTTCAATGAGACTCATTAATATTACCTCATCAAGATAAACAGGGCAAAAGCCCCGCTTTATCTGCTCGTTCCTAAATATTATTTATTTAATGTCTTTTCCTTCTGCAATAGTTTCATCAATCAAATCTTTGCCAATAACTTTATAGAACTGGGGATATATTGTTCTTAATTTCTTTGCCCAAACGGCTCTCTGCTCTTTTGTCAATGTAACTAATTTTACCTTCGGATCTTTCAAAATTAAAGCTCTTTGCTCTTTGCTGAGTTTTGCAGCTTCTTTTCTGTCATAAGCTGTTGCATCTTTTATGCATCCTGTAATGATTTTCTTTAGGTTTTCAGGGAGTTTGTTCCAGAAAATCTGGTTTGTAACAAGAATATAACCAAGATATCCATGATATGACTCTGTTGTGTACGGTGCAACCTCATATAATTTTTTTGTGTAGAGATTTGACCATGGGTTTTCGCAGCCGTCAACAACGCCCTGTTCAAGTGCAGAATAAACCTCTGAAAAAGGAAGAACCTGGGGAGAGGCACCTACCGCTTTAAACTGTTCCTGTAAAACCTGAGATGACATAACCCTAAATTTTAATCCCTTTGCATCTTTTGGAAGGATGATCGGATGTTTGTTGTTTGATAGAACCTTGAATCCG
>CAZOGA010000205.1:0-1628 GCA_964579095.1 uncultured Desulfurellales bacterium | reverse complement strand
ATTTTTTTGATATGTTCGAGTGCGTGGCGATGGCGGTAGCGGAGGGTGGAGCGGGGGATGTGCAGTTTCCTTGAGAGGGAATGCAGGGATTTGTGCTTGAAATACAGCTCGTAGAGGAGCGCGTAGTCTGCAAGGAATGACACAAGCTAATCCTTCTGAAAAAATCCAGCAATTATGATAACTAATCCCGCAAGAACGACAGAGAAGCCAATGAGACTACTCAGCCCACCTGAGATAAACTTAACATCCAAATTCCACCAAAAAGCATTATTGCAATTCCTAAAATCATTGCTTTAATTGATTTAAGATTTATCTTTCCTCATCTTCTTATATAAATTAAATTATTATTTCTTTTTATTTAGCCGTCTCGAAACCGATTATGTGTAACGTTTGGCGGACATATGAAGTTGGCAAATGCAGTGAGCCACTTTGGGCAAAGCGAGGTATAGCCAGCCGTATGTCCTCTGTTAAGTGAACACGACAGGGAGAAGATGCGAAGCACCGCAGGGTCGTGGCGGGAAGAGCAAAGATATTTCTTTTATTTTGTATTCCCCTTTTTAGGGCTTGCGCACCGAAGATCAGGACATCTTACTATTTTTAAATTTCTAAAATACTTCAAAAACTTCCCGCATGTAGGACATAGAAACGACTCATGGAGATTGTGTACTGCTTCACAAAAATCCTTAATTTCCTCAACTGATAAATTGTTTATTTCTGGATTATCATGAGAGAGAAGATTTCCCATAAACCCAACGGCTCTGAGTTTTTCAAATTTATCTAAAATGTCACTCTTTAAGACACAATCTTTTAGTTTGTCTTTTATCCTTTTTTCCGCTGGATCAAATAGTTCTGCAACAGTATATCTTCCATCAGATTTAAATGGTACGGGAACTTCCAAGTTTTCACAAATTTTCTTTAAAAGCCGTTCTAAATATATACGACATTCATTGCCTGCGCCAGTTTTATCACTATTATTCAATTTATCTTGTATTCTCTGCCATTGAGGTTTGTAAGAACTGATCCTTGGACCAGCATCTACATCCCATGAAGTAATTTCCATATTTTTGAAATTACTTTGTACACTTAAGGCTCTTTGCATATTTACAAGTTGTTCATACCAAATCCCATCATTGGTAGTGATAATAAGTTGATAATTTTCAAATTCTTTTAACAATAATTCGGCTATTCTACTTCTATGGGCGGCATCTATTGTGGTTACTATATCATCTAAAATAACCAATGGACATTTTTCATTAAACTTTTTAACAAATGCGAGAAATATGCATAATCCCAAAGAATCAAGATGTCCCTCACTTTCGAATGCTCTTGGATCTTCTTCATCTCGTCCAAAAGATCTTATCTTTAGTTCAGTGCTTGCTCTTCTGCCCTGTGTAACTATGAGTTTTATATCTCCATGAGGTTCATCAGGATGAAGCATTGAATAAAACTTTTGGATATCGCTCTCTATACTGTTGTATACATCTTGAATTTTTGACTTCTTCGCATATGAAAAAGCAGTATATATCTTCTCAGCCAAATCATAGTATCTTTGATATGTTTTAAGTTTAGACTCCGCTTTTGATATATATTCAATCTTACTTCTTGTTTGTTCAATTAGACGAATAATC
>CAZOGA010000204.1:0-1645 GCA_964579095.1 uncultured Desulfurellales bacterium | reverse complement strand
CAAGTAAAATTATGTTATGAGAAAATAAAGGAATTAAAGGGACATTTCGAATAATATAATTCTGCTTGGATATACAAGCTTCAAACATTCTCTTTTAGATGGCTCGCCTTGCTTTTCTTCTTTTGTATCAAGATAGAAGAAATGAACACTTTATTCATTCAAAGTGTGTAAGGTCAGTAACTCAAATATTTTTTTAATTTTAAATCTTTACTACTGCTTAAGTTTAATTTGGATTCAGAAATGTTATAAATAAGCAAGATGTGCAGATAACATATAAAGATTATGAATTGGAAAATAGATATTGAAGCAGCTTGATAACAGGTAATTTTCGTTACTTGGCTTTATTATCTAACGGCACGCTTTCCTCATATAAGAGAACGGGTATACCTTCTTTGATCGGATATTTTATACTGCACTGTTCGCATATAAGATATGTCTCATCACGAGATAGTAAAAGCTTGTTCTTACATACAGGGCAAACTACTATATCAAGTAGCTCTTTTGATATGGCTATAATGATCCTCCAATGCTTTTTCTACAATTTCTCTGATTTTGCGGATGTCCAATGAATATTCAGACGGCAATATAATAAGTTTTATGCCTGCCGCATCGAGCGTAGATTTTATAACTACTTTTGATAACATTTTCGCTTTATTTTCTTTATTATTGATAAATATTGCAAATTTCGGGTGCAGACGGAAGCTGTCAACCAGTAGAAAATCCACAAACTTTCCCTGTATTTTTAGGTAGGCATTGCGGTTATCTCTTGGAACCCAAATAAATTCCGTTAATCTCATTTTGGGAAATACTTTCATATTATGTCTATAGCTGACACCGCATACAGCATTATAAACTGTCCTTTCTGATTTTGATAATAGAAAGTCTTTAGGTTTATAAATTGATATATCCTGCTCTACTTTGTATTTTTTGTTCCTCATGAAAAAATAGGATACAAGAAGCAGCAGTATCAACGAAACGATTACGAGCATCCACATAGATAAACATCCCTTTTTGATTAAACAAAACATTCCAAGATACGCTTACATTAATATATTATTTTTCATAAATTATCCAGCAATTTTTATATTTTAAACATTCTCATATCTGCACTAAAACGAAATATAAAGGAAAACAGTTTGACAAATAACACTGTTTATATTAGATTGAAGCATATGGAAAACGCTGCATTGCTTATATGTGGTTTCATCGTGGGTATGCTGGGATCGCTGCTCGGAATAGGCGGCGGCGTTATAATAGTGCCGACCCTCGTGCTGCTATTCGGATTTTCAATACACTCTGCCATTGCAACAAGCCTCGTTGCAATAATAGCCACAAGTTCAACGGCCACAGCTTACAACATTAAAACAGGTATTGTGAATCTAAATTTCGGCATAAGTCTGGAATTGGCTGCATCCGTATGCGCAATTACAGGAAGTATGATAAGCATTTCGTTAAATGGTAAAACAGTATCTGCAATTTTTTCTATTACACTTTTTGCAACTGCATTGATATATTATTTTAAAAGAAATGTTGAGATTTCATCCGCAAAAGTAAAACAAAAAAATGATCTGTTCAGCGGAAATTTTTTTGATCCGTCCAAGCAGCAAAAGATTTACTATTCCGCTCAGCATCTGATACCTACATT
>CAZOGA010000203.1:0-1665 GCA_964579095.1 uncultured Desulfurellales bacterium | reverse complement strand
CTTTTTTCGGATAAACTCCAATATGCACTGGCACCTTCTCTTTTTACGCTTATTAGTCCTGAAGAAAGCAGCATATTCAGATGTCTTGATATGACAGACGGGTGAATATCAAGATGCTCATTGATGTATTGAGTTGTTTTTTCTCCCGAGCTGAGCAGCTCTATAATTTTCACACGACGTCTACATGATAGAGCAAGGAATATATTTTCTTTCAGGCTTGGATGTCCGTATCTATTTAGAGTTTTATTACATTTCATATTTGCATTATAGTGCAAATATGAAAAAGGTCAAGCATAATTCAACCAAAATTTTGAGAGGAGTTTTGTGCTTTAAAATGGGAATGCCGCATTTGGCAAAAAACTATTTGTCAAATAGTTTTTTCTTGCAAATCAAGCAGCTATTAATTAGATTACAGCTTGAGATATTGTCTCCCGCAAAGTTCATAGAATGTAACTTTGGATAGATCACACAAGCCAAATGCGGCTTAAACATAAAAGTAATGTATTAGGAGTGTTTTAGAATGAAATTATTAAAAAGACCGAGTGAATTATCTTTAACAAAAGTTATACCTTTGAGTACAAGTCCAATACTGCGAAATAACTTTATGGTTATAGATGGCCATATGCCGGCCAATATTCGATTTGGTTTACTGCTTGAAACTATGGACACGTTGGCGGCAGACACGGCCCGCATGTACGTGCGCCAATTCAACGACGATGCTGTTGTGGTTACGGCAGCTATAGACAATATAATAGTGCGCCATGCATCAAATATTTCAAAAGATCTGTTTTTTGAATCACGAATCAACTATGTCGGCAAAACTTCAATGGAAATCGGCATAAGGATTGAGCAGCATAATCCAACCATTCATATTGCTACATGCTATTTTACAATAGTGGCAAGAAAAGGCCCTCGTGAAAACAGGGTAACTCTTAAACTGGAGCCATTAGAATACAGGAGTGATGTAGAAAAAAAAAGATATGAAAAAGGAAAGGAAAGAAAAGAAAATTATTTAAAAGAAAAAGATTTGGAGAAAGAGCCGCCTTCCATAGAAGAATACAGACATTTAGAAGAACTTCATAAAGCACAAGAAAAACCTGATTTTAACGGTTTGCTGGCATCAAAGCTCACAATGGAATCATGGGAACGCACATTTCCTGTTTATAAAAATCCGAATCAGACAATTTTTGGCGGATATTTGGCAAGACGCTCATATGAATTATCTACAATGTGCGCAGAGCTTATTGCCACGAAAAGACCGGTGATTGCGGCAGTAAATAGAATGAATTTTATCAATCCTGTGAAAATTGGAGACAAGCTGCTTTTTAAAAGCCGCATCGTTTATACGCACACAGCATTTATCTGCGTTGAAACCATAATAAACAGGGTTGGCAGGCACGAGAAAAAAATCAGCAACTTAAGTGATTCCTGCCTGTTTACATTCTTAAATGCAGATGACCAATTAAAGCCCAACGAAGTAGATACGATATATCCAACTACATATTTTGAAGATGAAAAATATCTTCAAGCGCGCAGAAGCTTAATGTCTATCGTATCCACTATCAAAGACGGTCTTCTAAATAATAACAATATTAATAAATTCGATTAATTATTAATTGACCTTACGCAAAAATCACACTTGAGTAAATACTTAACATTCAAGTT
>CAZOGA010000202.1:0-1686 GCA_964579095.1 uncultured Desulfurellales bacterium | reverse complement strand
TTTAATAATATTAAAAGTTTTTTTATATCTATTTTTCTCCTGATTAATACGGTTTTTTAATCTATTACATTTTGTCTTAAGGTCTTTCAGTATTACTTTAAAAGATTTTTTATCAACGAACAATTTTTTATATTCATCTCTTATCCACGGCATTTCCAGCGGCCTCACGGCTATAGTGTTATTATCCCCTGCTACATTGTTTATTGTTATATTATCAGACGCTGTTGTTACATTAGAAAACATCATGCTGCCGGTTATTTCAATTTCAGGAGATATAATATTTGATGCTACACATTCATGCACAACAGCCTTATTTTTAGATAAAATTTTCGCGTGTTCTGCTGTATCTATTTCAACATATTCCGCTTCAACGCTGCCTCTGCATATCGCTATTTTGGCATGCTTTGCCTTTATAACAGCATCCTGATGAACGCTCCCTTTTATTTCTACGTCTTCCGCTTCAATAAGCGCATGGGGCCCTACATCTCCATTAACCACAACGCTTTTAGCAACAACTTTCATACCTGCCGATATTGTATCCTCTACCTCATCAGATGACACTGAACCTATTTTTAGATCAACATCTTTATTACCTTCTATATTGCCGGTTGTTTTAATATCCACTTTATCTATATCAACGGTTTTTCCCACGCTCAACATGCTTTTGCTGCAGGAAATAACCCCATCATTTTTGGAATAGAATTTTGCTGAATCATCATTTTCAACAACTTTAATTGTTTTATTATCTACTTCTAAATCTAATTCTTCTATAACACTGCCTATATGCTGTTCTATTTTTTTACCGAAAATATCATATCCTGCTTTACCTGCCGTTGGTTTATAATACTCTATAAGCAATGCACCCTTCTTGACGGGTATTATAAAATTTTTCTTTTTATAATCCATTTTACCGCTGTCAGAAATAGTCCCGGATGCCTTATATCTATTAAAATGATATATCAGTCTGCTATTTTTTCCGTCAACCGGTCTTATCCATTCGGCTATCAAAACTTTAAAAGGTTTATGACCCGGAGACAGCCGTTTTTTAATCTCGCCGGCTATGGCATCATAAAGATTTTCCTTTATGCCTATTTTAACACCGTACAAAGCAAGCTTCCCTTTTATGGTTTCTATAATATCCTCACTCGTTATATAAACATCATCTTTCAATAGTCGAGGATTTATCAATAAATATGCTTTTTTAGACGGGTTTGAGTCCTCAATTTCTATGGTGCTTATAACATCACATATTATTAACGAGTTTTCCAAAGTGAAAAACTCCGCACTGTATTCTTTATAATAATCGCCGTCTTCATCCTCTAATAATTTCTCGCTTATAATTTTAAAACCGATCTGCTCAGGCGGCACGTTTAAAGAATCTGCAAATTCGTCTCTTGATTCTAATATATTGCTTGTTATCACTTTTTTTGCCTGTTTATTCATTAATTACCCCACTTTTTATAAAGATACTAAAAACAGTATAACTATCTAACGTATCTTATATATAACATATTATATAAATGCAAGCTTTATTAGTTTATCTTTATCAGGTATAAATTCGGGCCATGCTTAAATTTTCCAGTTTCGTTTTATCTATTGCTCTTTGTAATTTTAATGCAGAATGAGACCATTGCACAGCGTATAGTTTCTTATCAAGTTCTTGAAACGAATATGAATTTTAGACAA
>CAZOGA010000201.1:0-1689 GCA_964579095.1 uncultured Desulfurellales bacterium | reverse complement strand
CTGATAATTTTACATAAGGTCAGTTAAAATCAAGAGAACATTATATATGGAAGTCCGAATCTTGACATATACGGTATAAAATAGTAATTTCTTATGCATTTCAGAAAAATTGAAACTTTGGAGGAGCATATGAATCTTGCCATAATAGGCACAGGGTATGTGGGTTTAGTAACGGGAACATGTTTTGCAGAGATGGGCAACTACGTTACCTGCATTGACATAGATAATCGGAAAATAGAAAATTTAAATAAAGGAATTGTGCCTATATATGAGCCAGGCCTGAAAAGAATGATAGATAAGAATTTGAATAATACCCTATTTTTTACTACATCTTTTAAAAATAGCATAAATAATAGCGATATTGTATTCATCGCAGTAGGAACGCCTCAGGACAAAGATGGAAGTGCAGACCTGCAATATGTATTAAAAGCTGCACAAGATATAGGAAAAAATATGGACCATCCCCTGCTCATAGTTGATAAATCAACAGTGCCTGTAGGCACGGCAGATAAGGTTAAAAAAGTGATTCACAATGAACTGAACTCAAGAAAAATAAACATTGAGTTTGACGTTGTAAGCAACCCCGAATTTTTAAAAGAGGGCGATGCAGTCAATGATTTTATGAAACCGGACAGAGTAATTGTGGGTGCAGACAATAAAAAAAGTATGGACACCATGAAAGAACTTTACAGGCCGTTTACTATGAACCACGAGAGATTTATAGAGATGGATATTAAAAGCGCAGAGCTAACCAAATATGCTGCAAATGCCATGCTTGCGACAAAAATATCTTTTATCAACGAGCTTGCTAATATTGCCGAAAAAGTCGGCGCAAATATAAATAAAATCAGAATAGGCATAGGAAGCGATAGAAGAATTGGATATGGTTTTATCTATCCGGGAATAGGATGGGGCGGGTCGTGCTTTCCAAAAGATGTTAAAGCTTTGGAGAAAATGGCTATCGGAGCAGGAATAAAACCGAAACTTATATCTGCCGTTAATGATGTAAACAGCTCACAAAAATTGCGGCTTGTTCAAAAAATTATAGAACGCTTTGGAAGCAAAAGCAGTCATACAAAGCCATTAAACAACTTAAGCTTCGCCATTTGGGGACTGTCTTTCAAACCGGAGACAGATGATATGCGCGAGGCACCATCTGTTGTTACAATAAAAAAATTAACCGAATATGGCGCAAACATCAATGTTTACGATCCGCAGGCAATGAATAATGCCAAGAATCATTACTTAAAAAATATCAATGTTAAATATTCACAAAATAAATATGACTGTTTAAATGATGCAGATGCAATGCTGCTTATAACCGAATGGAAGGAATTTAGAAGCCCGGATTTTTATGAGATAAAACAAAGGCTAAAAAATCCCATTATTTTTGACGGCAGAAACCAATATGATAAAGATAAATTAAAAAATTTAGGATTTGAATATTATCAAATAGGCGTAAACAGATAATTGTTTAATCTTACGCACTTTTCAATTTCTGCAGCTCCACAATAATATTAATGTTAAATTTTAGATTTTGAATTAAAGGATGTTGAATTATAAATATCTATCATTTAATATTTTCTTATAGACGGCATTACAAAATATGAGACCATTGCACAGTGTATAGTTTTTTATCAAGTTCTTGAAACGAATATGAATTTTAGGCAAATTTTAATGTTCACGTAA
>CAZOGA010000200.1:0-1691 GCA_964579095.1 uncultured Desulfurellales bacterium | reverse complement strand
CTATCTTTTTTGAGTGTCCCTTTAGGGTAAATCGGCAGCGCAGAATTTGCGTAAGTTCAGATATAAATGTTGAATATTTAACATCTAACATTCTCTTTTAGATGGCCTGCCAGTTAGTTAATAACTTGAATCAAAGAGTTATGTCAAATGTTTAAGACCAGACCCCGAAATTTCGAAATTTCTCTTAATGCGTAAGGTCAGTAATTTGTCTTATGAGTAAGTCATTTAATCTCAATCCTTGTCTTTTTCCAGCGGATGAGCTTTATCGTACGTTTCCATGAGTTCTTTTAAATTGAGATGGGTGTAGATCTGCGTTGCCCTTATCGAAGAGTGTCCGAGCAGCTTCTGCAAAATTCTTATGTCCATGCCGCTGTTGAGCAGGTGTGTTGCTTTTGTGTGGCGCAGGGTATGAGGCGATATATCCTTAAATATATTGCGCATAGCATATTTTTTTACGATGGTTTGGAGCGAGCGTGTAGATAAACGGCTGCCGTATTTGTTGAGGAAAACTGCGCCCTCCGTTCTGTTTTCTATATAAATTTTCAGGTATTTTACAGCGCGCTGAGTTATAGGCACATAGGCTGTTTTGCCGCCCTTACGCACAATTTTTATTTTTAGATGTTCAAAATTTATATCCTCCATATTTAAGCCCATTGCTTCGGATGCGCGCAGAGAGCTTGAATATATAAGTTCCAAAAGTGCCCTGTCTCTTGTGCTGTCTATATTCTCCAGCAGTTTAAGCGTCTCATCCATATCTAAAAATTTCGGCAGGTTTTTATCCATTTTAGGTTTTGTAATGAATTCCATAGGGTTATTTTTAATTATTCCTTTTTTCTTTAAGAATTCGAAAAAAATGCTTATAGATGATAGTTTGCGCCGTATGCTGCGGTTAGATATATTTTTTTTACTCAGGTAGATGATATATCTGTTTATCTCTTTCTCAGAAAAATTTTTGGAGGTGTTCAAAAATTCTTTAACATCGGATATATAGGCTCTCTGCGTATGCAGAGATCTATAATTATTTTCTATGAATGCAGCAAAATCATCAAATAATGTACTATCCATAAAGTTCATACTATTCATTCTCTTTGCCGCAGTCAATCTGTTCTCTATATTAGTTCTTACTTGGTCTTCGTTTCTTCTAAAATACGCAGTATTTTCTCATTCGATTTCAATCCGCTGCCCGTGAGCGGCAATACTGCAATATCGCCGCCGCTCATTTTATATTTCGAAAAAGCAGCAACTGCACTTGCCGAAGTTGGCTCAATATACAACCCGAGTTTTGATAAATAGATAAGCGACTTTTTAATCTCATCATCTGAAACTGTAATAATATCGCCGTTTGTTTCATTGATAATATCTGCTATCTGTTTGCCTCTCAACGGTTTATTTATGGCTATGCCCTCTGCAATAGTTGACCGATTGTCAATCTCAGGCACATAGGACAGGCTTTCTTTAAATAACTTATAAAGAGGAGCGCAGTTTTCAGACTGCACAGCAATTAATTTCGGTATGTTTTTGATCAAATGATTATTTTTTAAATCACAAAACCCTGTATATGCGCCTATTAACAGCGTTCCATTACCTGTAGGAATAAACAATATATCGGGTGTTTTAAAACCCAGCTGCTCCCATATTCCGTATGCAAATGTTTTTGTTCTCTGCATGAAAAATGGATTGCATGTTTGGCT
>CAZOGA010000199.1:0-1744 GCA_964579095.1 uncultured Desulfurellales bacterium | reverse complement strand
GTTGAAAGAGTTTGATAAGAAACAGTATTATATTGTTATTGAGCTATTGTGCAATGGTCTCATTGTCTTTTATTTCTTAGTGTGTAAGATTAACAAATAATAGGAGGTCAAAAATGAAATATGGAGAATTAAAAGAGTTTTTAGAAAAAAATGATAGATTCGCCAAAAAGAACAATATAAAACTTTTAGAAGTTGGTGAAGGCTATGCAAAAACATCTATGGAAATTAGTGACGATTCCTTAAATGCAGCTGATGTGGTTCACGGCGGCGCAATATTCACACTTGCTGATTTTGCATTTGCCGCAGCTTCAAATTCATATGGATCCCTTGCACTTGCCATAAACGCAGCCATATCCTTTTTAAGCGCTGCAAAATCAGGAACACTTTATGCAACGGCAAAAGAAGTCGACAGAAATAGGAAGCTTGCAAGCTACAGAATTGATATTACAGATGAAAATGGTAAAATTATCGCTATTTTTCAGGGAATGGTTTATATTAAGGGAACATCTGTCTTAAAGTAGATGATTTTATAGCTGAACTTATTGAAAGTATATTTATCCGGAGGATAAAGTAAAAATGATAAAAGTCTTAGAAGATAATCTGCAATCTTTAAAAAAAGAAAATCCGCTTATACTCAACATAACGAATGTTGTTGTTACAAACATTACTGCCAATGCTCTTTTGGCTGTTGGTGCGAGCCCTGTAATGGCCTATGAAAAGCAGGAAATAGAAGAAATGACATCTATATCCAAAGCGCTGGTTATTAATATCGGAACGCTAACGAAAGAATTGGTGCAGACTATGTTTACAGCCGTAAAAAAAGCCAATGACCTGTCCATACCTGTTATTTTTGATCCTGTGGGCGTCGGAGCAACGGCATACAGAAATCAAACGGCGAATGATATAATAAATAATTTCAGAATTGACGCAATAAGAGGCAATGCATCTGAGATAGCAAACCTTGCCGGTTCTTCAATTAAAACCAAAGGTGTTGATGCCGATAGCGAGGTTGATGATATAATAGATCTATCCTGCAATCTGGCTCAAAAACATCAATGCGTCGTGTGTGCAAGCGGCGCCTGCGATATTATAACCGATTCAAAAACAACATACGGCGTAAAAAACGGAGATATCCTGCTTACAAAAATAACGGGCTCAGGATGTATATCCACCTCTGTGATGGGGGCTTTTATGTCTGTTGACAGCAATTTTTTGACTGCGTGTTTAACAGGAGCGGTTATGGTAGGAACAGCCGGAGAGATTGCAGGCCGCAAGTCAAAAGGTTTAGGACAGTTTCAAACCGAATTTTTTGATAATCTGTCTTTATTCGGCAAGGAACATCTGAAATTGGCTAAAATAGAGATTTTATAAAAAGCTGACAAATGCTGAGTCGTGCATTGTTCGGAAATACTATTTCTTTGAGAAGGTTATAAACTCATCTTGTTTCTTTGCATAATGCCTCCGCAAATTTATACAGAAAGATTTAACTTTAGCAATACATTTGTTTGTGTGTCATAAGCTCTTCAACTACAGTATTCAAATAGTTTCCCTTGCTGCGCATAAGCCTTATATCTCTAAAGGATAAAAACACCTGTCAATTTTTGATTTTCAACAACAGGGAAATAGCCTGTTAAGACACGGCCCCAGATTCAAAGCTCTTCGCCTTAATTATTAAAAAGCTTTGTTATCAAGTTCTCTTTTGATATGCCAAGATAATCAGATATATCCTTTAAAATATTATTTA
>CAZOGA010000198.1:0-1755 GCA_964579095.1 uncultured Desulfurellales bacterium | reverse complement strand
CTATTTAACCCTAAACAGCCTTGCGGATGGGAAATTGTTGTAAATTTCTTCGAAATATTTCTTATTGTAGTTGCCGAGAATATACATTTGGTTGAAGTTCGTTTTAAATGCATTATTACTGCATAAAAGGGCAAATAAAAACCTGTTATTTCTGAGCAGCAGTTCTAAATTTATGCCGTTTTTGAAGTATTTATTGCTGTTTTCAATATATCCGTTTCGTGAAAATATTACTCTTTTTATCGGTATTGTATTATTTATTAGACCTTTGTTTAAGTCAAATATATTGCCCTCGCACTTAAGTATGTTATTTTGGAAGCTGCTGCATGCCATAATTTGGAAATTCACAGGATGAGCTTTTTTATCTTTGAAATTCCAGCTGCCGAGATAACTTATTGCGCCGAGCTTACCTATCATATCGCGTGTAAAGAGTACATAATCAATTTTTGATTTAACCGACTTATTATAGTTTGTTACATTATCTATAACATCCGAGATTTTTGTTCCATTTTTTATACTTTTGTCTATTGTTTTGATACCAAAATGATCAATGTAGGATATTGTATTGTATAGTTTTGTTTGATTGTCATTAACAAAGCCGCGGGCAATAAAATATGTTCGTGCACCGCCGTGAGCTCCGCCATCATGATATGTGGCAAATCCGTCAATGTCCTCAATAGCATATCCGTAATCCCACCAGCTGAATATGTTGGCATATTTTATTTTATGTTTTATCTCAACAAACGAATGTATTATATCGGGTGCGATAGATGGCCGGGGAACAAATTTAATAGCAGTAAACCCGCTTAAGGCGAACATTAAAACAAATGATACGGCAATTGAAGCTGTTGCAACCCATAATTTTTTTATTTTTGAATTTTTTAATATGTAATTTGCAGATAGGTCCAATAGAAATCCTATGCCTGCGCCAACAAATACAGACAGAAACATAACTGATCTATTGGAACTTTTAAAAGATAGAAGCCCAAGTCCTAAAATCGGCAGGAGCGGTATGATATTTTTCTTTAGAAACGCTATCGATACGGCAAATGCCGATAAACCGAGAATGTCAATAAATCTGCTGGATAAAATGTATAATAAAACCTTTGATGCCTTTATGTGCTCTGCTTCTGTAATGGTTTCTAAGATGTTTGGAAAACCGGCCGAAGAATTTGTTATTGAAAAATAGTTTTGCAGAAAAGAAATGATACTTGAAAATCCGCTATAAACATATATGGGATTTGAAAAGATAATTAAAAGCAGAAGTGCAGCAGCTGAGGTTTTTAGGTCTATTTTGTTCATAAACAATATAATTGCGAGCAGAAGCATATAAACCAATATTATGCCTGTATGAGCATACCACCAGCCGAACAGCATAAGCGTCAATCCCATAAAAATCGAGTAAATATAAATAAATTTTCTATCTCTTTGTTTTGAGATTAGAAATAGAAACAGCGAGGCCAAAAAGAGAAAGAACATCTGCAGCAGATCCGTATCAACCCTGCCCATTGATGTTCTAATGAAGTACATCCAGCTGAATGTTCCGACAAACGAACCGATGATGCCCGCCATAGGCATATTTGAGCGGTAAAAATATAAGGACATTGGGATAATGAAAAGGCTTGATAGAATGGGCACAAGAAAAAGCCCCGTTTGATATATGCTGCCGTTAAACAAACTCGATAATTTTGCAATTAAAAAGCTCAAAAGCGGCACGGGTTTAGGCAAATTGGTTGTGTCTGGATATGCTCTCAATGT
>CAZOGA010000197.1:0-1772 GCA_964579095.1 uncultured Desulfurellales bacterium | reverse complement strand
TCACACCAAAAATATTTTATAAATATGGGAAAAGCATAACCTTTCCCATAGAATATAAAGTAAGGCTAAAATATGCCTGCTGTTTCACTCGATAATTTATCATCTAAAACAGGAACAGCTTCTGCAAGATTTAAATTTGTTCTTGTGGCTTCTACTGTAATCCTTGTCCTGTAAGCTTGATATTTAGATGTTGACTTTTGATTACTTGCATATACAGTTCCTATGCCTTGCTGCAGTTTGGATTGAGTCTGCGTTTGGACAGTGCCTTTTCTAACTTTTTCCTTTACCTGAACATCAACTACTCCCATATATTTATCAACATGTATAGCAGCACCTGCCAGCATTCCCAAGCCTGAACCTATTAAAGCTCCAGCTCCTGCTGCTGCAACTTTGCCACGTCCTCTTCCAAATGCAGAACCTGCTAATCCTCCGCCGAATCCGCCCGCCAAAGCTCCCGCTGCTGTTAGGTGTTTTTTCTCAACACCCATATATAAAACATTAACCTGAAGCCAATATTGAGCTTTATATGGATCCTGCAGCACTTTATATCCTTTGGCTTCTAATTTTTGTATCACTAAATTTTGAAAGTTAATCGGCACATCAGAAGTATTTTTTACCTGCACAAAAATAGTTTTATATTCAGGAGAAACAGGATTTAAAAAAATACTGTCGCTCATTTTGGCAGATGTTTCCAAGTTTTTATGTTCAACAGCAGACATGGTATTTGTGCATGATGCCAAATAAGATGCTAAAAACAAACTCAATGCAATAAATATAAAATTATTAACGCTGAACCTTTTTAAAAACATCTTATATTTTTTCATTAGAAAGCCTCCTATTTAAATCTATTAGTTAACAATTTTATAGTTAATTTTTATTAATGTCAATCTAAAATTATTCAGCAGGCTTACCCCTCTTACATAAAATAGAAATTCCACTTATAGTTATCCTGCCTTCGGGAATACTTTGCCCCAAACATAGCGTGAGGAATTCTGCTGCTTCATCAGCTGCAGCAATCACACTTCTTTGCTGATAGTATTCGTATATAATATCAAGCAACAATTATAATTGATGCTTTCACATCTTATACTTGACAATAGCACTTCATTATTTTAAATATATTTTATGACCTTTGAACTTTTTTTTATTGGTTTTATTGCAGCCATAACGCCTGGTCCTGATATACTATTAATAATTCATACAACAATAAATAATTCTTCTAAATCTGCATTTAAATTGACATCAGGGATAGTCACAGGAAATCTTTTTATGATTGCAGTTATGTTCTTCGGGTTTTCGTCTTTGGGCGAAAGCAAGTATTTTCAATTTATTATATCGTTTTTGGGAGGATTTTATCTTTTATATATCGCAAGAGGTATATTTTTCAATCGAAAAAAAGAACTTAATGCAAGAGAAATAAACATCAGCAATCTATATAAAAAAGGCCTCTATGTTAATTTGTCAAATCCAAAAGCAATAATTTTTTTTAGCGCCGTTTTAACTCCGTTCATTGACAAGAATAGCCTTGTGCTAAATCTATTATCTCTTTTTATAGGCATAGTATTAGCTTTTTCAACTGCTATATTTATAACAGATTACTTTAAACAAAGCATGCTTAATCCTAAAGCTTCTGTTATAATAAATACTGTTTCGTCGATTATTTTCTTTGTGTTTTCAATAGAGCTTTTGAGATATAGCTACACTAAACTTCTTGAATTAATTTGACAGCAGCTCAAGTTCATATAAAAGCCTACTAATATTTTAGTTAGGAA
>CAZOGA010000196.1:0-1809 GCA_964579095.1 uncultured Desulfurellales bacterium | reverse complement strand
CTTTAGCCTCCCTATCTCAATGAACTTTACTATAACAAAACCTGTTGGGATGTGCAAGCGTATCCAGTTTGTATAAATTTAGTTAAATTTGCGCTTTATATATTTTTTCGATAAGTGGTAAAAAAATATTTAGCAGTCTTTTCGTATCCGGTAGATGAATGAAGCCTTTGCATATATCTTTGGCATCCATATAAACCTATAATATCCGGAAAATTATTATAGGTTTTAAGAGTTCATTGTTTGTGGCATATCCCTGTTTCTGTATCCTAACATTATTATAATTAATAAAAGGGCAAAGATTGACCACGTCCAAAACGGTATTATTGAAACAGACCAGATAAACTTATCAAAATTAAGATTTACAGCCGCATCCAATATCCCAAATAATCCCGCCGCGCCTCCTAATGCACCTTCTGCCTGACCGTATGAGTGCAGTCCTTGAGCAATATAAAAATTTACGCCGAAATAGGTCATAAGTATTGAGTAAAACGACAAAAATGATAAAAGTGAAAACGTGTAGCAGCTTTTTAAAGCCGGCACCAGTTTCGTGTGCATAACAATCGCATAAATAATTATTGTTATCAGGCTCCATGTTTCTTTCGGATCCCAGCTCCAGTATCTGCCCCAGCTTTCATTTGCCCAAACTCCGCCCAAAATTGTTCCTATGCTCAATAGTGCAAGCCCAATATACAGCGCAGCATAAATTATATCTGATATCTGCTGTATCTGCAGGTCTATATTCTTCTTATTCCGCATTGTAAACAATATAAGATTTAAAAAACCAAGCATAGAACCCACGCTCAAAAACCCGTAACTTGATGTTACAACAGCGACATGAATAAGCAGCCAGTATGAGCTTAGAACAGGAACAAGGTTTGTAATCTGAGGATCTATATTATTTAGATGTGCAGCAAACATAAACATCCCTGCCATAAACAGACCTGCGCCTAATGACAACATAGACTTTCTAAAAAATATTAAGGATGCAAACGCACCTCCCCACGAGATAAAAACAATGGATTCATAGGCATTTGACCACGGCGCGTGCGATGCAATATACCACCTTAAACCCATATTTGCCGTATGCAGAAAAAGTGCTGAAAATCCCGCAGATAAAACAATAAACTCTAATTTAGGATATTTCTTGTTCAAAAAAATTTCCATAAAACCTATAAATATAGCCATAAGTCCAAACAACAGGTATGCGGGCGTCAAATGCGCAAATATGTCAAGATGATTATATGTTATTTCCATTTTTATCTTTGTGTCAGACGGCATTATATCGGGTGAGTCAATTTTCTGCATTTTGTATATTAAAGATATTTCTTTATTTACTTCCTGTGCATCCAGCCTTTTTACCGCATTTGATAGTTTTTCAAAAGTTCGATAATATATAAGTGAAACGGCACGGCTTAATTTTTCAATATCCGAAACAGAATACCACATATCACTGTCTGCTCCCGTCGAATCTAAAGAGGGAAAAATTCTAAACACAGATGCCGTATAGATTGTGTATGCAGCAAACACCCGTTCATTCAGCTTTAAAATCTCTCTATCCAATTTCGAGCGGCCGGCAGGAGAACGGCTTAGAGCCTTTCGTGTAAAATCCGCAAACTTGTACAGTCCGTCAGCTCCGAACAAATTATCGTAAGATACATATTCCCCGTCTATGTGAAGCATTTTTTTAATTTTAGGATAACCGATGTAAATCATAGGCAATTTTTGAAACTTTTCAGGATATGCAAGCATACTTATAACCTAAATTCCCGCCCAATTATACCTATGCCACTGGGTCTATTCCCATCATTT
>CAZOGA010000195.1:0-1816 GCA_964579095.1 uncultured Desulfurellales bacterium | reverse complement strand
AAAAACTTGAATGTTAAGTATTTACTCAAGTGTGATTTTTGCGTAAGGTCAATTATATAATTGAAAGTTTATCTATTTTAGGTTATTATTCTGATTGAGGTTGATACATATGGATATTGCATATGAAAATTTATGGGTTCATTTCGTTATAATTTCCGTAGCAGGCTTGCTTATAGGCTTGGAATTGAGAGAATATCGCATGCATCAGGAAGAAGAGCCCAAAATTTATATAGGCAACACACGGACATATACATTTCTATCTATGCTGGGATATATACTTTATATATTGGATACAAAATTTACACTGTATATATTAGGAGGAGCAGGATTTATATTAATATATGCCGTTTTTTATCATTATAAATTAACAAAAGAAAAAACGCATATTTTAGGGTTGTTGATAGGTTTGATAGTTTACAGTTTTGGTCCTATGATTGAGATTTTGCCGCTATGGTTTACAGCTATGGTGCTTGTATCTGTTATTTTCGTTTTAAATATAAGAACAAAGTTGTATGAGGTCACAGCATATGTTGAAAGGGGCGAAATATTAACACTGTCAAAATTGATTTTGCTTACTGCGGTAATTCTTCCGTTATTGTCACATAGGCAGATATCTAATTTTGTTCCGATATCGCCTTTTAAGATTTGGCTTGCCGTTGTTGTTGTATCAACCGTCTCATATATAGGGTATATTCTGCAGCGCTATATTTTCCCCAATAAAGGATATATATTAACCGGAATTTTGGGCGGTATTTATTCAAGTACTGCAACAACAGTTGTTTTATCCAAAAAATCCAAGAATACAAATGGTTTGAGCCATATTTTTTCATCTTCCATAATTTTGGCAACAGGCATGATGTATCTCAGACTGCTGCTAATAGTAGCAGCACTTAAATTTTCAATAGTTAAATTTATTGCGATTCCATGCATAGGCTTTTTTTTACTTAGCGCGGTTATAGCCTCAACGATATATAAAGGTTATAAAATGCCGAGCAGCGGTATATCCAGCGACGCACAGCGGACAAACCCCTTAGAGCTTAAAGTTGCATTTTTATTTGCGCTGTTATTCATAGCAATGACCGTCATCACGCAATACTTTACAGTTCATTTCGGCAAAGAAGGATTAGGAATTTTATCTTTTGCAGCAGGATTTTCCGATATAGATCCCTTTGTTTTATCTGTAATTAACGGCAATTATAATATAAGCGACAAATTAATATCCTCTGCAATTTTAATTGCAGCGGGCAGCAATGATCTGCTAAAGGCAGCTATTTCAATTATTTTTTCAGATAAAAAAACAGGTATAATTGCTTTTTTATCGTTAATATTCATAGCCTTAGCTACAATAGCTTACGGTATATATTTAATGTAAACATAAAATCACTATAAAAACTATATCAATATACCTTTGTTATCTTTATTTGTAAAAATATATATACTGCTATTGCCCTACCGATTTTTTTCTTGCAATAAATTCGCACCGTTCTCCGCCGTGTGCTATGGTTTGAATCTCTTCTATATCCATAACTTCGCCTGTCAGCATTTGCGAAAAGCCCAGCATCAATCCAGCAGTAACATTGCAAAAGCCCTTTGTTTTGGAATATGGTAAAAAATGACATTCATGCAGTATAAATCTGTATTCTCCGTTGTCTGTTTTTTTTATTTCAAATAAAGGCCCCCCTCTGCTTGCTATAATTCTGGGAAGTGTATCCATTTTTTCTTGTTCTGTAGCGTTCTGCATCATAGATGGATCTACACCCAAAGCTTCCATCATTTCTTGGGGTATTTTTTTTGCGAGAATTCTTCTTAAAACTCT
>CAZOGA010000194.1:0-1820 GCA_964579095.1 uncultured Desulfurellales bacterium | reverse complement strand
TGATGATTTTATATTTCAGCGGAAAATATATATTGCTGTTGACTGTTTTGATGATCATTGCATCAATAATTCAAGGAGTAATTATAAATAAAGCAGATAGATAAAAACAATAATTTCAACGCTTTCTTCTAATTCTAAATAACTATCATTGCCTGCATTAAGCTATAAGAAAAGTTTATAGGCTATGTTGTTTGTTTCCTGAGTATAGCTGTATTTCAAATTATCTAAGAAAACCTGAAATTCTTCTCTTTCATTTGGCGGTATTTCAAATCCCATCAAGACTCTTCCATACTCTCCGCCGTGTTTTCTATAATGAAATAAGGATATATTCCAATTTTTTTTCATATGGGACAAAAAGTTGGAGAGTGCACCTATCTTTTCGGGAAAAGAGAAATGATAGAGCAGCTCATTTTTCGCTATCGGTGATTTGCCTCCTATCATATACCGCATATGGTTTTTTGCTAATTCATTGTTTGTTAGATCTATAACTGTGTAGTTTTGACTTTGCGCCGCGTCCATAAATTTCTTATTTTCAGATTCATAGTCCATATTAATACCGACAAATATATGGGCACTCTTTCTTTGTGTAAGTCTGTAGCTGAATTCCGATATATTTTTATTCTTTATCAGATTTATACAAAATGTTCTTAGTGCACCCGGGGTCTCAGGTATTTCAACGGCGTATAAGGCTTCTTTTTTTTCACCTATAACAGCTCTATCCGATACAAATACCATTCTATCAAAATTCATATTAGCGCCTGAGTTGACAGCAACAAGTGTCTGATTGTGGATGTCATTATTCTTTACATATTTTTTTATGCCGGCTATACCCAACGCGCCTGCCGGCTCAACTATATTGCGTGTGTCGTAATATATATCTTTTATGCTCGAACATATTTCATCGGTATCTACAAGCAGTATATCATCAACATATTGAAGCGTATTTTTAAGTGTCATATCGCCAACCTCTTTCACTGCAACACCGTCTGCAAAAATACCCACTTTATCCAATACTATCTTTTTGCCCGCCTTAAAGGAAAGATACATTGCATTGCTGTCTTTAGGCTGCACACCTATAATTTTTATTTTCGGATATATATTTTTTATAAATGAGGAAATACCCGCAATTAATCCGCCCCCGCCGATCGGAACAAAAACAGCGTCGATATTACCGCTTGTCTGCCTTATTATTTCATGCGCTATTGTGCCGTTTCCAGCTATAACCAATTCATCCTCAAAAGGGGGAATATAAGTCATTTTTGTTTCTTTTTCCAATATTTTGCAATATTTTGATGCTTCTGTGTAGTTATCTCCATAAAGCACAACCTGCGCGCCGTAGCTTTTTACAGCATTTATTTTAATGTCCGGCGTAGTTTTAGGCATAACTATTGTTGCTTTTAATTTTAATTTTTTGGCAGACAGCGCAACGCCTTGTGCATGATTGCCGGCAGATGCTGCAATAACCCCATGTTTTTTCTCATCATCGTTCAATTGCGCTATTTTATTGTATGCTCCCCTTATTTTGAACGAAAACACATCCTGCAGATCTTCCCTTTTTAGTAGAATCTTATTGTCTAAACGTTTGGAAAGATTTGCAGCAAAATCAAGCGGCGTTTCCCTTGCTATATCGTATACTTTTGAGGTTAATACCAACTTTACTATTTTATCCATAGCTTATCCTTTTGGTGGACGATGGGGGATTTGAACCCCCGGCCTCTACCATGCGAAGGTAGCGCTCATCCCAACTGAGCTAATCGCCCAAATTTTTATTTTGCTGAATATAGATTATTTTATCCCATCTTGCAAGTATTTATATAACT
>CAZOGA010000193.1:0-1829 GCA_964579095.1 uncultured Desulfurellales bacterium | reverse complement strand
TGAAAAAAAGGTATGCTTGGATTGCTTCACCTTTACACCTTTAATTGAGAGGTAAAGAATGACACCCTCAATAACCATTTTGGGGATTACATTCGCAATTATATGGGCGGCATCATTTCTTTTTGCAATGCTTGGATTAGGCGGCGGCATGGTTTATGTGCCTGTTATGAAATGGCTGGGCTTGGATTTTAAAAGTGTTGCCATACCGCTTGGCCTGCTTCTAAACGGCTTAAACACAGCCCTTGCAATGATTCCATTTCATAGAGCTAAATTAATAGACTACAAGGGTGCTCTGCCTTTTGCCTTATCAGCCATAATAGGAGCACCAATCGGTGCATATACAGTGCAGTTTATGCCAACCAGAACCGTATTGATTTTGTTTATTATAGCGGTACTTGCAGCGGCAATAAAGGTTTTTATATCCTCAAAAGCTCCAGATGAGGACAGGTTAATAGAGTTTAAAAAAAGACTTATATACGGAGGAATGTCAGGAATATTAATAGGTTTTGTAGGCGGCATGCTGGGAATAGGCGGCGGTTTTTTGGCAGCTCCTATTTTGATGAGCATGGGATACTCTGCAAAGAAAGCTGCGGGGACAACGGCTTATATTGTAACGTTTTCTTCAGTAAGCGGTTTTTTGGGACATGTAGCACAAGGTCACTTTGACCCGGTATTGACCATTGTGCTTGTTATGGCTGTTTTGCTTGGCTCTCAACTTGGAGCTCATTTTACGGTTAGAAAAGCAAAGCCTAAGTTGATAAAGAGAACATATGTCGTAATTTTGCTTATTGTGGCCATTAAATTGACATTGGGTTTATTTAACATTAAACTGTAATTTGAAATGGAAAACATGTTAATTTTTGAATTCAAGTCACAGATTGCAAAGGCGCTTGCCAACCCCTTGCGTCTTGCAATCTGCGAGTATCTCTTAACGGAAGATAAGCCAAAGTGTGTAAATCATATAGCAAAACGGCTGAATCAGAGTCAGTCAAATATATCAAAACATCTCTCTATCCTCCAGAAAGAAGGTATCGTATCAGTTGAAAAAGAGGCAAATTATGTTCGATACTACATTCAAAACAAACCCCTCCTTCAATGCTTTATTGATGCTGTGAACGGGCTTTTGGAGGATAAGATGAAACAGCACTCAGATGTTCTAAAATTTATATCAAATAGCATCAAATAATCTCGAAAATAAAAAACTAAAAAACCGCGGGTGCTGATCTCAGCATTTGACATTTCTTTGTTTCACAATACATTTGTGTATTCCGCTCTCTTTGGACATCTGCCTTTTTAAGAAAAATCCTTAATTATCACCTGCGAGGTGAGAATAAAGGGAGTGAGGTTTTCTTTGCTTCTGCGATTTAATAAACTTCATCATTAAAATCATTTATAATTATTTTACTGCCTCTTTTACAATAATATAATGCATCTTAGAAAATTCAAAGTACATCATATGAATAATTATATTTTGTACCATGCTAAAAGTCAAAACTTGATATACAAAATATATTTAAAACCGATTTACCATAAAAAGTTAAAATTATTTTAATATTTCAAAGATGCTGCTCTCAAATATTGATTCGGCCATTTAATCTGATCTTCACAACCCAAAGTATCGGCAGCATGCAGTGCCCAATACGGATCGTGCAAAAGAGCCCTGCCGAGAAATACCATATCCGCCTGCTGAGATGCCAAAATATGCTCTGCCTGATATGGATTCACTATCATGCCGACGCTGCTGGTTAATATTCCGGTATCCTTTTTTATCTCTGCTGAAAATGCAGATTGAAAGCCATAGTCAGCAGAAACATCAGCATCAGGCAGAA
>CAZOGA010000192.1:0-1884 GCA_964579095.1 uncultured Desulfurellales bacterium | reverse complement strand
ACTGCAGCGAGTAAGAGTGCCAATATACATTTCAAAAAATCTGATACCCAACACCTAACACCTAAAACTTTAAACATAAATATTTCACACATTTGTATCTTTTTGACTCTATAAACGCAAGGCCGATTAGGTGCAGTATAAATAGATATATAAAATTGGATTATGTTTTGCAAAATTTTGCATTTTGAACTATTATTACAGGATATTTCGGTAACTTATTTTAGTTGCCCTAATGTGAATTAATAAAATAGACGGAGGACTGATGATTTATGGATAGCGGGTTTATTCAGAATATTTATCAGGCTATTTTAATCGGAATGATACTTATTGTTCCGGTTCGGAAAATTTACAAGAAGGCAGGGCTAAACCCCGCTCTATCGTTTATACTGTTTGTGCCTTTAATAGGGATGTTTATAGTTTATGTAATTCTATCATTTTCCGATTGGCCGGAGGTGAAAACAAAAGATGATTAATATTGCAGATATATCGCCTTATACAGTAGCAATCTTCATTGCTGTATTTATCCTAAATATATGGATGAATGTATTAATACTGCGTAAATCGGGTTATTCTTTATGGTGGCTTTTAGCAACATTTATCCCAATAGTAAACATAATAATAATTTGGGTATTTGCATTTTCCGATTGGCCTAATTTAAGAAAAAGACAGTATGATTGAGCAGTGTTATGGATATTTAATCTTTAAACAATTTAGATATATTCCCCAAAACCGATCCCTCGCCGGTATCTTTACCGCCTGAATTCGGTGCATGTTCTATTATTCTATCTGCAAGACGCGAAAACGGCAGACTTTGCAGATAAACGGTGCCGTGTCCTTGAAGTGCTGCAAGAAATATTCCTTCTCCCCCCAAAATCATAGATTTTAAATTGCCCGCTTTTTGGATATTATAGTTGATGCCGGATGTAAAAGCAACAAGGCATCCTGTGTCAACATACAATGTTTCACCTTTAAGTTCTTTTCTTACAACAGTTCCGCCTGCGTGTATAAATGTCATCCCATCGCCTGTTATTCGCTCCAATACAAACCCTTCGCCTCCAAAAAATCCTGTCCCGAGACGTTTTGTAAAAGCAATATCCAGTTTTGTGCCTAATGCGGCGCACAAAAAAGCATCTTTTTGGCATAATATTTCCTCACCGGCATCAGGCATATTTACAGGAATAATTTTTCCCGGATAGGGCGCTGCGAAAGCCACATGCTTTTTACCTGATACTATATTAGTGAAATGCGTCATAAAAAGTGATTCGCCCATTACAAATCTTTTGCCGGCACTGAATATTTTTCCGATAAAAGATGCATCTGCATCGGAACCGTCACCCATTTTTGCCTCATATGCAATGCCGTCATCCATCCAATTCATTGCTCCGGCTTCCGCAATAACTGTTTCCTGCGGGTCTAATTCTATTTCTACGACCTGCATATCATCACCCATGATTTTGTAGTCAATTTCATGGCAATTCATATTTTTACCTCCATTAAATTTCAAAGTTGTAAAATTTTTACATATTATTCTGCATTTTACAAACTATTTTATGGATAAATATTATTTAAATTAATAAATGAAACGCAGCATGTCAAAAAAACAAAATTTATTAAAAGAATTAGCAGGTGATTGATTAGAAAAATATATGCACATAAATAATTAATTGGAAACATAATCTATAATCCATAATTTAACATTCATAATTTATAATTATTCTTTCCGCTCAGACATATTGTTTTCTTAACGCATTTTTACTTGAATTTCTTAACACATATTTTGCAATGCCGATTAGAAGAGAATGCTAAGCAGAGAAGAGCTGCATGAAAGCTGACCTTACACAAGAATTATACGCATTGTCGATTTAAACGAAGAAAAAGCGTTAA
>CAZOGA010000191.1:0-1887 GCA_964579095.1 uncultured Desulfurellales bacterium | reverse complement strand
TGACTTTTTTATTTATGAACTCATCATCTTCCTTAAATATATGTCTTCTCTCCGAGTGGCCCAAAATAACATATTCACAACTAACGGATTTCAGCATTACAGGCGATGTTTCTCCTGTATATGCACCTTTTTCCTCAAAGTGCATATTTTGCGCTCCAAGTTTTATTATACTATCTTTAAAAATTTTAGATAGTCTGTCAAGATGGATAAAACTTGCACACACCAAAATATCAGCACTGCTTTTTTCAACCTTCTCAACTATTTCTCTCGCTGTGCTTTCGGCTTCATCCACGCTGAAATGCATTTTCCAGTTTGCAGCTACAATGTTTCTCATTGTTTTCCCTCCAATACGGCTATGGCAGGCAGTATTTTACCTTCAATCATCTCTAAAGAAGCACCTCCGCCTGTTGAAATGTAGCTCATATTCTCGCTTTCTCCGGCAGCTTTTACGGCATCTGCAGTATCACCGCCCCCTACAACACTTATAGCCTGAATTTGGCCTATTGTCCTGGCTATTGCTTTTGTACCTACTGCAAAAGCATCAACTTCAAACACACCCATAGGTCCATTCCATACTATCATCTTGGCATCGGAAAGCGCTTCTTTAAAAAGTTCAGTTGATGCAGGACCTATATCAAGCCCCATCATACTGTCGGGTATTTCCTGATAAGTAGCTGTTATGTAATCTAACGTATCATCTGTATCTTTAGAACATATAAAATCTACAGGCAGATAAAATTTAACATTTTTTTCCCTTGCAAGCTTCATAATCTCAGCAGCTGATATTAAAAGTTCATCCTCAACAAGGCTTTTCCCTACTTTGTACCCCATAGCCTTTAGAAATGTAAAAGCCTGTGCGCCGCCTATAACTATTTTATCTGCTTTATTGATAAGATTTTTTAAACACCCGAGCTTGCTCGACACTTTTGCGCCGCCTATAACAGCCGCAAATGGCCTGTCTTTTGCATTTAAAACTTTACCGAAATACTCTATTTCCTTTTTAAGCAGAAAACCACCGACAGCAGTATGCGCAAGCTTAGGCAGAGCATATACAGATGCATGCTTTCTGTGACATACACCGAAAGCATCATTAACATAAACATCAAATAGTTCTAAAAGTTTTCCTGCGAATTCAGCACTATTTTCTTTCTCGCCTTCATAAAATCTTAAATTTTCAAGCAGGAGTACATCTGATGGCTGCATAGTGTTTATTCTATCTTTAACGCTGTCTCCTATACAATCATTTACAAAATCTACCCTTCTGTTCAACAATGTTGAAAGCCGTTTAGCAATCGGAGCAAGAGAATATTTTGAGTTTTTCTTTCCTCCAGGCCTTCCAAGGTGGCTTGCAAGTATAACTTTTGCCTTATTATCTACGGCATATTGAATCGTTACCAAAGCCTGTTTTATTCTGTTGTCGTCTGTGATATTATGATTTTCGTCCATAGGAACGTTAAAATCACAGCGTATAAAAACCCTCTTTTCAGATATATCAATATCATTGATATATTTCATCTATACATAATCCTTCATATTTAATATCAAATCCCTTAACCTGGATGAATATCCCCATTCATTATCGTACCAGGATAGTATCTTAACCATATGCTTATCTATAACCATTGTGCTCAGCGCATCAAAAATGCTCGAGTGTGGATTGCCATTTATATCTCTTGAAACAAGAGGCTCTTCGGTGTATTCTAATATATTACTCAATTCACTCTCACTTTTCTGCTTTATGATATTATTTACATCACTGATGCTGGCCGCCTTTTCAGTTTCAACAACAAAATCAACCAGTGATACATTCGGCGTCGGAACCCTTATTGATACACCGTCTAACTTTCCCCGCAGCTGAGGTATAACCAAACCGACGGCTATGGCTGC
>CAZOGA010000190.1:0-1965 GCA_964579095.1 uncultured Desulfurellales bacterium | reverse complement strand
CCGTGTCATTTAGGGCAGACGGAGGATATGGATCTAATTATGGAATTTAGGAGGTAATGATGGGAAGTAAAGATCAAGGCCAGATAGACGAAACAATAGAAATAATTATAAAAACAATAACACAACGATTGCACGATGAGGAATCACCTAGCATAAAAACGAATCCTCAGCAAGCCAGAGGGTTTATGGAATATACAGAAGCGTTGATAAAACCTTTGATTTACTTAAAAACATATCAGGCAATGCATTCTCTTGACAGAACAATATTGGTGCCTAAAAATACCAAATTAATAGCATAATCCCTCTAGCCGCGGCATCCCCGCGGCTTTTTATTTTAATCAAAAACAAAAAAGAGATGGAAAAGGCTATTTTAATGAAAAGAAAATTAAGGTCTCCAATTCATTGGTTTGGAGGCAAAGGACAAATTGTTGGATGGTTACTTAATTTCGTGCCACCCCACAAATATTACCTGGAGGTTTTTGGCGGAGGTGCAAGTTTGTTTTTTGCCAAGTCTCCTGCCCCATTTGAGGTCTATAACGATCTTGATGAGGGCCTGTTTTCGTTTTTTAAGGTCTTAAGAAATCCCAATAAATTCAGAAGGTTCTATCGCAGAGTGCGTCTTACTCCCTATTCACGCAAAGAATATTACTATGCCAGAAACAAATGGCGGACATGTGAAGATGAGATAGAAAAGGCTCGTATGTGGTATGTTGTTGTTAGAATGAGTTTTGGGGGAGATTTTGAGAATGGCAGTTGGGGGTATGCTTTAAATTGTATAAGGCGAAATATGCCCAAAGTGTGTAGTGAATGGTTATCTATTCTAGATATGTTGCCTGCTATTGAGCGAAGAGTAAGCAGAGTACAGATTGAAAATCTTGATTGGAAAAGGTGCCTTGAAAAATATGATTGGGGGTATGACGAGGAATTTGTGTATTTAGATCCGCCCTACTTACAAAGCGCAAGGCGAGCAGGCAAGTATAGCCATGAGATGACTGATGATGATCATAAAGAGCTAGTTGAATATCTGCTCACCCATAAGCGAAAAGTTATGCTGAGTGGATATGACAATGAAATTTATAGAGAGCTTGAATTTCATGGATTTCAGAAATATTGCAAGGAAGTCGCTTGCCGTGCTGTTGGCAGAACAAGGCAGTCAGGTCTTTTAGGGAAAGGGGCGACGTTTAAAAATAATAAGGCACAGAGAAGGACCGAATGTATTTGGATTAATTATGAATTACCTAAATCAGGAAATCTGTTTTAATTAAGATCATTTTATTGAAGGCCATAAAATAAATTCTATAGCAAGACGCTTTTATGCTTAAAGATTTTAATCAGCCGCGGTACTCCCGCGGCTTTTTAATTATCGCCCAGGCATTCTCTATCCTATTTTCCAGGTCAACTCGATGCCCGGCCTCTTCAATCAGAGATTCTATATATAGGTCATATTCCGGATCTATGCAGCTTTCGTCATCATCGTCGTCCATATACCCCCCTGGCTTTTATCTTAATTAGCTCTTAATAAGCGGCAATTAGCTACTAATAAGCAATAATAATTGCTTAAAAGTAATTGTCCGGACGCAATTAACTTAGAAACGGAGTCCTGTATCCTCTCACAGGCAAAATTCCCACAGTGCTCTCAGCTCTCGACACAGCAACATACGCTATTCTTGCCTCATCGTCCCAGGCATTAGGGTCCATGGACATCGCTTTTTTTATCTTGTGCGTAATACTCGGATTAATCCAGACATTTCTTGCAGATCCACCCTTGACGCTATGAACAGTACCTACTATAATACGTGGTTGCTCAAAAAATTGTCCCGGGTCATTATCAGCGAGGTCATAGAGTAGATCTGCGTTCTCTGTTTTTATTCGGAAATAGTCCCTTATTGATTTTTGTTTGTCTAAAAACTTATCCAAGAATCCCATCGCCAGTAAGCCAAAAAACTCATAGGTCGTCTTGTAGTT
>CAZOGA010000189.1:0-1970 GCA_964579095.1 uncultured Desulfurellales bacterium | reverse complement strand
ATTCGTCTTTGCAGAATTCAAGTGCTCCTTTCAATGATGCATTTTTTAATATAAATGTAGGGAATTTTTCTAAAGTTTGTTCCATATTTTAATTATATCTTTAAAAACATCTTTCCTATTCTGCATGCCGTTTATTGTATAAATATTATTAAACTTCCCGGCCATTTTCAAATATCCGTTTCTCACTCTATTGAAAAATTCCTTCCCTTTGTCTTCCATTTTGTCAAAATTATGCAGTCTTTCATACATAATATCAGCACTAATATCAATATAAAATACAATATTCGGCTTTAAACCGCCTGTTGCAAATTGATTAAATCGTTCTATCAAATTCAAATCTATGCCGCTCCCATAGGATTGATAAGCAATGGTGGAATAAAAGCTTCTATCGCTAACAACATAATTATTTTTGAGTTTACTTCTAACCTCATTTATTGTGAGCACCCTATCAGCAAGAAACAGCAACAGCGCAGCTTTGTCATCAATATTATTATTTAGAATAATATTTCTTATTTTTTTTCCGGCAGCGGTGCCGCCCGGCTCTTTTGTTAAAAACACATTTTTATTTAAATGTGTTAAATAGTCATAAAAAAGTTTTATCTGAGTCGTTTTTCCGCAGGCATCTATGCCCTCAAATACTATGTATTTATTCAAAGAGAACGTTCTTTCTGTTTTCTATATAGAGATTTCTGCCTATTATGCCTACCATTTCACTCCATTGAGCATCGGCATTAGTGTCTTTGCCAGCTGATAAAACAGGCTGCATCCTTGAATCCAGAACATCTATTAGGTTAAACAATACGGCTTCTTTCGTTTTGGGTCTTTTCGGAGAACCATACTCGTACTCACCATGATGGCTCAATATGCAGTGAAGCAATCTCATAGCTTTATCTTCAGACAGTGTTTTAATTTCCTCAATCTTATTTTGGACCATGGTATAGCTTATTATAACATGCCCTATCATTTTTCCGCTCGTAGTATAGCCGAAAGTTGTTGAATCCAGTTCCTTAACCTTTCCTATATCATGCAAAAGCGCGCACGATATTAGAATATCTTCATCCATACCGCCGTAAAACTCACATATCTGTTTTGAAAGTTTTGTAACGGACAGTGTATGTTCTAAAAGACCGCCGACGTAAGCGTGATGCATAGTTTTAGCCGCGGGCGCTCTGCAGAATTTGTTCAGGAAATCCTCATCTTCAAATATAGTGAGCAGAAGTTTCTTCAACGATTGATTTTTGATTCCGTTTATTATACTAAACATCTCCTCTTTCATAATCTCTATATTCTTGCTCGTTGACGGCAGGAAGTCTTCTTTGGATATATTTTTATCATCAATTTTCTCTATATTCTTAATAATAATCTGCCAATTATCCTTAAACAAGTTACTTTCGCCTGTAATTTTTACAAAATCCGATTCTTTGAACTTATCCTTTAAGTACAAACGGTTATTCCAAATTTTTGCATCTATTGTGCCGGTTTTATCCTTGAGTTTTAAACCCAGATAATCATCACCATTTTTTGCTTTAAGAAGATGTTTTTCGGCAACAAGAAATATTCCATCCTCTATCTTCTGCAGCTTCTTTTCTCTTATACGTTTTACAAAATCATGCATATACCAAAACTCCTTACAACATACATCAATTGCTGAAGAATATAAAAATAAACTTCTGTTGGCAAGTATTAAAGCATATTTTAAGAGAAAGATAAGCTGTTCTATTATATCTAAAAAACCAAAGTGCAGGAAAGCAGATCATAATTGACCTTACGCAGAAACCGCACTTGAGTAAATACTTAACATTCAAGTTTTTTTGCATTGAGTATAAAAGATGTGATTTTCTTAGGAAGGGCTGTGCGCAGCTGTAAATTAAAAAAGAAGCTTTAGAACTATCCAATTACAATTGTAATTGGATAGTTCTAATCCCCACACGGCGTAGTGTCTCCCTGCAATTTGTCAATAGCGTGCGGCA
>CAZOGA010000188.1:0-1999 GCA_964579095.1 uncultured Desulfurellales bacterium | reverse complement strand
GATAGGTTTGTCAGGATAAGCATCAAGAAATATTTCAGCCTTATCGCCGAGCTTTATTTTACCGTTTTCCATTGTATCAACAAAAATTTTGAGATATAAAGAGTGTGGATCAATAAGTGTTGCAAGAGGCATTCCCGCACCAACTACCTCGCCTGGATTTGCGATCTTTTCTACGACATATCCGTTAACCGGGGACTTTATAACCATCTCGGATAATATTGCTTCAATTTCTTTTTCTGATGCACAGTATGCCTTTATCTGCTCTTTTGATGCCGCTATGCTGTTTTTCAACATATCAATTGTCTTTTTTTGGGCTGTTGCATCCTGCAGGTTTATTTTTGAAATTGTGATTAATCTATCTGCTGTCTTTAATTCTTCCTCAAGCGCATTAAGGCTTTTTATATCACCGTCAAGCTGTAGTTTTGCAAGCTCAGCCTTCCGCTTTGCAACTGCCCCGTTTTCAAATAAATTTTTATATCTTAGATAATCTTTCTCATCCTGCTTAAATTTCAGTTTTATGCGGTTTATTTTATCGAGCAGTTTATGTTTGTTATTTATGGTGATGCTTATATCCATTCTGGATTTTTTTACTGCATTCGGAACGGTTTTTTGAGAAATTTCAAGTTGATCAATATTTGCTTGAAGCTGTTTTTGAAGCATCTTTATCTGACTTTTCGCCTGTTCCTTTTTTGCTCCATATTCTCTGCTCTCCAATATGGCGACTATTTCTCCCTTTTTTATAGGCTGCCCGTCATCTATAAAAATAGTTTTGATACGACCGGCATATTTAGCGTTTAGGTTTATCAGGTCCCCATCTATTCTGCCTGTTGCAGCAATTAGATCAGCCGGCAACACCTTTGGCGTAAGTTTTTGGTATATAAAATATACCGCTGCTACAAATAGAGCAGAAATTATGATCAGTGCGCCGTATTTTTTTAAAATCTGAACTGCCCCCTTGTTAGTTATGAATTTAAACAAGAAAGTGTCAGGTGCTGAATTAGGTAATCTATGACCTTAAACTTGGCACTTTCTTATTTGGCTTCACGCATAATTATTACGTTTGTCTTTCACCGAATATTTTTGTTCCTATACGGACAATATTTGCCCCTTCTTCTATGGCGACTTTATAGCTGTTTGTCATTCCCATAGACAGGTATTCCATCTCTACGTTGGGGATGGCAAGCTGTTTTATTTTATCGAATATGCTTTTCGTTTCGGCAAAATAAGCTCTGGAATCCTCCGGGTTGCCGAAACGGGGACCCATAGTCATTAGTCCCATAATTTTTATATTTTTAAGCTGAGCAATTTTTTTTATTAGATTCTCTGCGTTCTCAGGTATTACGCCTGACTTCTGCGGCTCTCTGCCGCTGTTTATCTCTATTAAGATTGGCATTATTTTATTGATATTTCTGCATTTTTCATCTATTTCTTCCGCTATTTCAACCGAGCCGACGGTCTCTATCATATCAAATATTTCCAAATTCTTTCTTTTCAAGAGATCATGTTTTTGTGTTTCAGGGGTGCCGATAAAATGCCATTTTGCTTTTCTGCCTATAGCAGGATAAACCGCTTTAACATCTTTCATATAATTTTCACCTATAATTTCCACACCTGCTTCAATTGCTTCCAAGGTCTCCTCTGTCGTTCTTGTTTTTGCCGCAGCCTCAAGATGTACACTTTTCGGCAATTCCGATAATATTTTTTCCACATTTTCTTTGATCATTTCATCGCCTCCATTTCGGGGTCAGGTCTAAATTTTCCAGTTTCGACCATTGCCTCTTATATTTTTTATTGTAGAATAAAAAGATTATTATTTCAAGTAGAAGAATGGACAAACATTTTTACATTTTACCATATATTTATCCCATTGCGATAAGATTTTTAATGTTGTATTTTTGTGATTGCAGCGGGTAAAAACTGACCCGCTGCAATAAGAACAATTATAAATTTTGAATGTTAAATTTTAGATTTTGAATTAAGGAAAAGCACAAGATTTATC
>CAZOGA010000187.1:0-2013 GCA_964579095.1 uncultured Desulfurellales bacterium | reverse complement strand
AAACAGCGGCTACTCCGCCAACCAATGCTGCTGCTGCTACCAATGAAATAAACCTCTTTTTCATACTTAAAACCTCCTAAAAGTTTTAGAATCAAATTTCCTTTTCAAGATTAAACCCAAGAATATGATTTGTCAAGTATTTTTTTATCTATCACCCCCCTCATTAGATAGCCTTGAAAAAACACCATACATTCTAAATATACCAACCAATAGTAAATGTCAAGTATTTTTTTGCTTCTTACTTAATTTCTATTTATTTTTTTCAATTTTGAATGTCCCGCACCGCGCTGTTTTTATCCTTAATCTTTCTTCATTTCGTTCCTGCCTGTGCGTATCCGCCGCAGATGAGTGTTTCTATAATATAACAGTTATTTGATAAATTTCAAAATAATACTTTCATAAAGCAGGAATAATTATACAAAGTTTTTACTGCATCGGCATTCAAAGCTGTTTTTTCATAAGGCCGGTTAAATATAAGCAAGAAAATAACAGTGCTTTTAAAGCTTTGACAATCCTTTAAATATATATAGAATATTTTTGCGTAAGGTCAAATTTTAAGTGGGCATTTAATCGATAATATGAAGTAAAGGAGCGCATTATGGCAATTATCACCTCATACGGCGCAGCTGAGATGGTTACGGGCTCAGCTCATCTTTTAAAGCTGGAAAACGGTATGGAAATACTTATAGACTGCGGTATGTTTCAGGGAGAAGATGAAGATAAAAATTATGAGCCGTTAAATTTTAATCCCGAAGAAATCGATTTTCTTATAATAACGCATGCGCACCTTGATCATATCGGGCGCATTCCGCTGCTTAAAAAGAGCGGATTTCACAAAACAATTATATCAACGCAGGCAACATTGGACCTTGGAAAGGTTGTGCTGCTTGACAGCGCCAAGCTTATGAGAGAAGATTATGAGATCAGATACAAAAAAGCGCAGCGCCGAGGAACGCAGAACTATGTAAAAAAACCGCTTTATACCACAGATGATGTGGAAGATATCTATAATCTGGAAATGCGTTATGCCGAATATGACAAATCTATTGAGATTGGGAAAGATACCTATGCAACATTCAGAAACGCCGGACATATTTTAGGTTCTGCGACAGTTGAGATTGACTTTTTAGAGAACGGCATCAATAAAAAAATAGTGTTCAGCGGAGACCTTGGAAATAAAAATGACTATGTCCTGCCGGCGCCGGAAATAATTAAAAAAGCAGATGCACTTTATATAGAATCGACCTATGGTGACAGAAATCATAAAGATCTGAAAGAAACAATTGCCGAATTTAAAGACGCTCTTCTCTCAACGCTCGCGCGCGGAGGCAACGTTCTTATCCCTTCATTTGCCATTGAACGCACCCAGGAGATACTGTGCCTTTTGAAAGAGATGTATAGAAAGAAAGAGCTGCCGGAATGCAGCATATTTTTAGACAGCCCTATGGCTATTAAAGCAACCAATATATATAAAGAACAGTATCAGCTTCTAAGTAAAACATGCAATGATATGCTGGAATATAACGGGTCGATTTTTCAATTTCCCTACCTCAAATTTGCAGGCAGCATAGAAGAGTCAAAAAAGATTAACGACGTGAAATCAGGCGCAGTTATTATTGCGGGAAGCGGCATGTGCACGGGCGGGCGCATCCTTCACCATTTTAAACACCGTCTATGGGACGAAAAAAATACGCTGATTTTTGTCGGCTATCAAGCGAGAGGAACCCTCGGCAGACGAATTATTGACGGTGCGGAATGGATTAAAATCTATCACGAGCAAATTCGTGTGATGGCTAAAATTTATATGATTAACGGATTTTCTGCACATGCAGATCAAAGTGAGATGATAGAATGGATGAAAAAGTTTGACCAGCTTGCAGAAATCTTCTTAATCCACGGCGAGGAAGAGAAACAAATTATCTTCAAAAACGCAATAAAAGACAGCTTAAACAGGCGCGCTCATATCGTGGCTCTACGGGAACGTATCTACGTTTAAAAACAGATAAACAGAAT
>CAZOGA010000186.1:0-2026 GCA_964579095.1 uncultured Desulfurellales bacterium | reverse complement strand
ATGACTTTCTCAATAAAAATATAAGACCTAAAGCCACCTCTTTAAAAGCCTCAATGGCAGCAGACGCTAAAATTTCGGGGGTCAATTTATTACCCTTTGTAATATATCCATATCACCTGCAAATCTCTCTAAATCTTTTTGGGATATATTTGCAAAAGCTTTTTCAATCATATCTTATATTTTTAAAAATCTCATATCAACCCTTTCTCTCTCAATATACCCTTTGCTTCTCATCCTGATATCCTAAGATAAATAGCCGCTGCGGCCAAGGCGTTATGGTCAAGTATATCCTGCACAATTATTACCGGCACGTCTGCATGCAACAATTCTATTGCTCCCGTATGTCGCAAGATATGAGAGCGGGCAAGCTCTTGTGGTATTCCTGACTCTTGGCAGCGCTCATGGAATACTTTGTAAATAAAAATTAAGAATAAAACATTATAAAAATGAACCGGTATTTTGTGCAAACTTATGAAATAAAAGTGTTTAATCAGGAGAGGTAAGCAGTGCTTGACTTTTATGAGAAATATCTAATCCCAAAAATACTTACTAATATAATTTATGTTGATATGATAACATTATTATTCTTGACAAAGCGATGCTTGGTTACTATTATTGTCTGCCAATTTAAGTTAAGGAGGATTAATTTATGTCAGAGCTTCAATTGACAGAAAATAATTGGGAGCAAGAGGTTATACAGTCAGATAAGCCGGTTCTTATAGATTTTTGGGCGCCTTGGTGTGGACCATGCAGAATGGTAGCACCAATTGTTTCGGAAATTGCCCAAGAATATGTGGACAAACTAAAGGTAGGAAGACTCAATACTGACGAAGAACCTGGCGTTGCCGTAAAATATGGTATTATGAGCATACCCACACTAATGATATTTAAAAATGGAGAAGTTGCAGATCAAATAATCGGAGCAGCTCCCAAAGAATATTTCACTCAAAAATTAGATGAAATATTGGATTAATAAAAAGGCGGTTTACCCGCCTTTTTATCTCAATATTTTAAAAGAAGGTGCTTATTATGCATGATGTGGTTGTAGTCGGCGGTGGACCTGCAGGATTGACAGCAGGGCTCTATGCAGCAAGAGGCGGCTTAAAAACAATAGTATGCGAAAGCAATGTTTTCGGCGGACAAATAGTGTTTTCAAATGAGGTAGAAAATTATCCCGGTTTTCCTGAAGGAATAAGCGGTATGGATATAATTGATAAATTTATGAAACAAGCTGAGAAATTTTCCGTTGAGCTCAGTTATGACGGTGTAAGCCGCGTAGAAAATGAAGGTAAACTTAAAAAAGTCTATCTAAGTTCAAATACCTGCATACTTACAAAGACAATTATCATCGCGGCAGGCGCCAGTGCAAATAAACTTGGATGCCCCGGAGAGGGAAAATTTATCGGGAAGGGTGTATCATATTGCGCCACATGCGACGGCGCATTTTTCAGAAACAAGATTGTAGCGGTTATAGGCGGCGGAGATTCTGCCATTCAAGAAGCGCTGTATCTATCAAATTTGGTAAAAAAAGTTTATATTATACATAGAAGAGACACATTAAGAGCAGTAAAGGTCCTACAAGATCGGGCATTATCTAATAATAAAATAGAATGTGTTTGCAATAGCGTTGTCAAGGAAATACACGGCGACCAATTTGTAAACGGTGTATTGATTCAAAATACAAAAGATAATTCAAAGAAACGCATTGATGTTGACGGCGTATTTATATATGTGGGAACAACTCCCAACTCTAAATTTATCTCCGATATTGTCAAAACAGACGATAGCGGCTATATTCCGACGAACGAGCATATGGAAACAAATGTAAGCGGCATATTTGCAGCAGGTGATATTAGGGTAAAATCACTCAGGCAGGTTGTTACTGCCGCATCAGACGGAGCTATAGCTGTAGAAAGCGCTCAGAGATATATAGAAAAATTTCTTACTTAATTAACCTTACGCAAAAATCATACTTGAGTAAATACTTAACATTCAAGTTTTTTTGCATTGAGTATAAAAGATGTGA
>CAZOGA010000185.1:0-2071 GCA_964579095.1 uncultured Desulfurellales bacterium | reverse complement strand
CGAAACTGGAAAATTTAGACCTGACCCCAAATAAAGGATAGAATATGAGCAAAGTAGCTATAGTCGGCAAACCCAACGTGGGTAAATCGACACTGTTCAATGCACTGATTAAAAAAAATAAGAGTCTGGTATTGGATCTTCCGGGAACAACACGCGACAGGGTTCTTGAATACGGCAAAATAGATGATGAGGATGTGCTGTTTATAGACACAGGCGGATTCTCAAATGAGGGTTACTTCAAAAACAGCATCAACGAGCAGGTTAAGTTTGCTGTTGATTCAAGCGACATTGTTATTGTGTTATTCGACGCTTCATCCCCGATATCCGATCAGGATGAGGCAATTTTTAAATATGTGGCCAGCAGCAATAAAGCATTTGTGGGCGTAGTCAACAAAAGTGATGTGAAATATCAGGAATTCCTATATGACTATTATCGTTTTGGAGATGTAATACCCGTATCTGCGGCGCACAGACAAAATTTGGGTCTGCTAAAAGAAAGACTGGCACGCTATATCGAACATGAGAATAGAAACAATCAATATGATGCCAGAATAGCCATAGTCGGAAAAGCCAATGTCGGAAAATCAAGCATTTTAAATGCAGTCGTCGGCCAGGATAGAAGTGTCGTCAGCAGCGTTTTGGGCACTACAACCGACAGCATTGACACGCCTGTGGAATTTGAGGATAAACATTATCTGCTTGTCGACACTGCGGGCATACGAAGAAAGAAAGCAAAGGCTTCGCTTGATAAACTATCAAGTATATTTTCCATTTTTGCCATAGACAGAGCCGATATAGCGGTTTTTGTGATAGATGCATCGTGCAGTATCTCTCTGTTGGACAAACAGATTGCTAAAATATTAAAAGATAAACACAAAGGTATTATTGTTGCGCTGAATAAATGGGATAAAATTGAGGATAAGGAAAATTTTCCTAAATATATAAAGAAGTTGAAGCGCGAACTGCAGTTTATAGACTTTGCTCCGGTTATTGTAACAAGCGCCACAGAAAACAAAAATATGCAGATGATACTGAAAAAGGTGAGCGAGGTAAATAAGATATGCAGAACAAGAATTTCCACATCCAAGCTTAATGACGTTTTAAACAAAATTATAAAAGCAAATGCACCGTTTTCTAAGAAATCCAAAGAGGTTAAGCTAAAATATGTTACACAGATCGGCATAAATCCGCCGCATTTTATGATATTTACAACAAGAGCCAATGACATACCGGAACACTATAAGCGCTATGTGAAAAATAGTTTTTATAAATTATTTGATTTTTCGGGATGTCCTATAAAAATAACATACAAGGACAAGGAAAACGTCGAAGTAGAAAGTTGAAATGATACAATTCAATGCTAATTCCCTTTATATAAAGCTGTCCGTAGAAAATATAGCAGCTCTTCTGAAGATTGGCGACACCATTAATGTATCCGTTTTAAAAAAACAATCAGACAGTATGTATCTTATAAAAATCAAAAATAGTACCGTTGAGGCATTTTCTAACATGGAACTGAAAAAAGGTGATGTGATCAAGCTCCGCGTTGAAAGCACACATCCCAAAATCATTTTAAAGACACAATCTTTAAATACAAGTAAACTGTTTATACCGTCGACCAAAAATACTGAAATACTGCCTGTTAAAATTAAAAGCGATAATATCGAAAAATCCGTAAAACAGCTGATTAATTATCTAAAAAACGCTGAGACAGCGTTGCAGAGCGCTTTTCCAAATAGGGAAAATACCCAAAATATCAATCTGCAAAATTTTTTTATACAGCTGCCTTTAAAAATCAATGATAGAGAAAAAACAGTTTATGTTAAGCGCAAATCAATAAAAAAGAACTCTAAACGAGGCACCAAACTAACCCTTTATGCGAAATCATCAGCGGAAACAGTGAAAATTGATGCTCTGTATTTTGAAAAGCATACACACTGTATACTGTCTGTGTATAATAAAAAAAGTTTTGAACTATTGAAAAATAGTGAAAACGATCTTAAAAATCAGCTTGGAGACAATGTCTCTTTAAATATATCTCTTATCAAAGAACAGCCGCCGGCTATGGTTT
>CAZOGA010000184.1:0-2075 GCA_964579095.1 uncultured Desulfurellales bacterium | reverse complement strand
GAATTGTAAAACCGTATTGTTTTTTTAAATCATCATCTATGAAATAAGCTCCGCCTCCTGCGGCAATAAAGGTATCTATTCTGTCAAAGACGGTTTTAAATTTGGGAGACTTGCTTAATACATCAAAAATTCTCTTTGTATATGTTTTTTTCTTGGAATTTATTAAATCGCTCACATCATATTCCTGCCTTTTATACTTAAATTTACCTGCAGCTACAACCTGAATTACACTTATCTCGGGAATATAACTCCCTACAATGTTCGCACTTATATATTCAGCAACTGTTGAAGCAATTTCACACACACCCATATCGGCATATCCTGCTGAAAATTCGGGGACAGGTCTGCCGTCTATAATCGATAGAATATCAACTGTGTTAAACCCTATATCAAGAATAATAGCATTTGAGGGTGAACCTGCGTATTTCCATATACCGAGACCTTGCGGATAAACCTCTGTTCTGAAGTTATACACCGTATCGTTAATGGTGAAACTCTGACAAACAGATTCAAGCGTCTTATATTTTTTCTTAAACTCGCCAATAGATAGAGAAAGCGTAACCAAATCGGGAGACAGGTTATTTTCCTCTACTATTTTATGGATAAAAAGCGGCGCGTATGTAGTTAAAAAATCATCTGAACGGGTTGGTAAAACATTAGATTTATAAAGAGCCTTCTCGCCCACAAGGTAATCTTTACCGTTATATCGGACACTTGATTTATCGCCAATACTTAATGAATCAACTTCAACAGGACAAACTGCGGTAATAAACTTATTCTTACCGTAAAACTGCTTATCTTTTTCCTTTTTCTCGTATGCGTACTTGATATAACTATACCCTGTATCGATAGTCAAAATAGACATAAAAGCCCTCCTACAAAATAAATAAATTAGGCAAAAATAATGCCTCTATATATAGGGAATAGTGTTACAGTTTTCACAGTGTGCACACTTTTCACACTTTTCACAGTTTGCACACTTGTGACATTCTATTTTAAAAAATCTCATTTTTGACGGCGCAACAAACTACGTTTGTTAGACTATGCGCAAATTTGTATCATTTTTCACACTTTTCACACTTTTCACACTGTGCAATCTGTGCACACTCTGCACAGTTTTCACACTTTTCTACTGCCTTAATAACATATCTGTAACAAAAACAGCCCTAATATAGGAGGTATAATATGAAATCTGTCCATATACAAGGAGATGCTAAATGTTCAGTATAGAAGAAAAAAGAATAATCAGCGAGGTTTCAAAGCAATATAAACTACCTGTTGCTTTTATTAAAATTCTGATAAATAAAAAAGTCATAAGCATTCCTCCGGCTTATCCGGATAAGATAATATTAAGTGCTGTAAAAAAAATTTTCACAAACGAGCAGGTATTGGGATTGGCACTCAAACGGCTTAGCAAAAAAAGGAGACAGGCTCTTATAGACAATCCCGGTATGAGTAAAATAGATAAATATATCTATAACCGACTCTGCAATTCACGTGAAAATGGCATTATTGTAAAAACGGCTCAAATTCTCTCTGAGATAGTTAGCTTTTATGGCGTTGATACTAACAATAAACGTTCATTATGCTTCTTTAAAAAACGGATTACCTCTCTGCGTAATAAATGCAGGCGAACAAAGCGAGGGATTGCATCTCAACAGATTGCCAACATTTGACAAATCTATCTCACTGAACTATTGTCTTTTTTCCTGATGAACAAATTATATCTTTACTTGTCTTTTCAAGTGTATCTAATATAACTGCAGCTTCCGCAAACTCATCAACACATTGGCAATCTGTTGTAACGGATTCCCCTGCAGACGCATCGTAAGGACAAGCATACTGTCCGTTAGTATTCGCCGTGCATTTGCGATAATCAAACGCATACGAGTTAATTGAGCGATACTGCGATGTGTTTGTGCCTGAATATGCTTGAGTATCCTGAACGGGCATTTTAACCTTACACACCTGCATACAGTTATCTTTATTGCCTGCAAGAGGGACATTTATAGAACCGTTATGGTAGCCCCAAGCTCCGTTGCTTTCTCTGTAATCCTGATAATTAACATTACCAA
>CAZOGA010000183.1:0-2103 GCA_964579095.1 uncultured Desulfurellales bacterium | reverse complement strand
AGAACAAAATAGAGGCAAAACCATTGAAGAACTCATAAAAGAGGCAGATGACAAATTGTACATAGCTAAAAATTCAGGAAGAAACAAGGCATGTGTTTAATGAAACAACCCAATTTTTCAATGACTGCTTTTTTTAACTATACACCTATATATGAGTTCCTCCGCATCCCCGGATTCATCAGGATAGATGGCATATGTTATGTAACAGCCTATAATTCTGCCTATCTCGTTATTGTTTATTACGCAGCTCTTATCCTTTATCCTCTTTATTATTCCATTTTTCAGTTTCGCAGATAACGTCTCTTTAAAGGATAATAACTTATCCCCTCTGTATATAAACATAAATACATCTGTACCTGTTCTTGATAAAACGTCTATTTGATGTATATTTTTAAGCTCATCGGCAACAAATAGTATAACTTTATCTCCGATATTCACACCATATTTATAGTTTATGTAGGATAGGTTCTTTACATCAACCATAAAAAGCGTGAACCGCTCATTTTTTTCTATATAATTATTCATCTTCTTAACAAGTGTATTTCTTTTATAGAACCCCGTTGTATGATCTTTTAGAGATATCTCCTTTCTCATCTTTTCCAATTCTACCGGCACAAATGTTTCTTCAAAATCAACTTCATTTAGAAAGGAGTTTTCAAGCATAGTTTCCGCTTTTGACAATATTTTCTGATCTACGGCTTCGCTTTTTAAAACGCTGATTGCCTTATACGCCGTCATATTTTCTCTATATGGCCTTTTTGTTGTTAATGCATCAAATATATCGGCTATAGCAAGTATTCTTGCCCCAACTTCAACCTGTTCATCTTTTAGCCCATCGGGATAACCGCTGCCATCCAATCTTTCATGATGGTGTTTTATGCAATTTGCTATATTTTTAAATTTTGGAATGCTTTTTACAATTTCATAGGAAAATATAGGATGAAATTTTACAATATTATATTCATGCTCCGTCAGTTTTCCGGGCTTTGATAATATATCGTCCGGCACGCCTATTTTTCCTATATCGTGCAGAAGCCCCGCATTATACATCATATTCTGCTCATTGTCGCTTAAATCCAACACCTCCGCTATTTTCTTAGAGTATACCGCCACATGCTCGGAGTGTCCCTTTGTATAAACGTCCTTTGCTTCAAGTGATGATACAAAAGATTTTATTAAACCTTGTTCCGTAGCCGAAAGCTCATATAATGCCTTCGATAAATTTTTATGTGTATATATCAAGGATGTAAAATATTTAAGGGCTATCTGTATAAATTCTATCTGTCTTTCAGATATATCTTTATCTTTTTCCGAAAAAGATACGCAAAATACGGCTATGGTTCTGCCATCTGATACAATAGGAATAAATACAGCGCTTTCATTAAAGGGTGAACTGTGATCCGGCAGAACATCGCACTTATCGCTTTTTATTATCCGTGTTATGTTCTTTTTCCACATATCGTAAAGCATACTGTTTTTAATGTCTACGTTTTTACATAAAATATCATTTGATATGATGTAAATATCTTCTGAGGGGAAAATAAACCCAGCCGCATCTGTTTTGACTATGTCCTTTAATTTTTTTATGGTATCTGTTATCCAATTATTCAGATTGGTTTGAGCATCCTTGGTCAATGCCATGGCGTTTATAAATTCTATATGTTTGGCATTGATTTCTTTTTCTTTTTCCATTTTTTGCATAAAAGCTTCTTTTTCCAACTCAGAAGCTATTGCGCCGCCTACAGTTTTTAAAGCCTGTATACTTTCTTCACTAAAATTAATTTTCTTATCTATACTTACAAGATGCAGCGACCCATAAATTTTCTCTTTTGTTTTAATGGTTGCGATCAGCAGCGATTTCAAGCCTATATTTTTCCATGCATCGAGCGGATAAGGAAAACTTTCATAATCTGTTATCTTTATATAGCCATCTTTCTCTAAAACATCTTTAAAATATTTTCTATCATTTAGAGCAACTCTATATAAATCCGGATATTGATTTTTATTATAGATTGAACTTATTAAAAGCGAGGAATATTTAAACTCTATAAAACCGTTTTTCCAAAAACCTATAAAAGCGCCATCAACACCAAATAACTCGGA
>CAZOGA010000182.1:0-2216 GCA_964579095.1 uncultured Desulfurellales bacterium | reverse complement strand
CATAAATTCCTATAATTTTATATCTAAATAACCCATATTATCATAAATACATATTAAGCATAAAAAAAACATATAACTTACTCGCCTTATATACTTTAAACTGCCCTGCTGTTTTAAAGATTTAACCGGTATATAAGATAAATAATAGGAAAAATTATCATATCGTTCTTTCTTTCAATAATTTTTTAATCTCTTCTATTACAGTCGGGTTTTCAATTGTACTTAAATCGCCTGAGATCTCCTCTCCTGCCACTATATTTCTTAGAACTCGTCTCAAAATTTTTCCGGAACGTGTTTTAGGCAATGCTTGAGTAAACACTATCTCTGAGGGTTTAGCAATAGGACCTATCTGCTTACCGACAAAATCTCTTAAATCCCTCACCAATTCATCATAATCTGTAAGATCCACACCCTCTTTCAAAACTACAAATGCAAATATTTCTTCGCCTTTTACCTCACTGGACTTTCCTACGACAGCAGATTCGGATACATCAGGATATAGACTCAGTGCACTCTCCACCTCCGCTGAACCTATTCTATGAGCTGCGACATTTATCACATCATCATTTCTTCCTTCTATCCAATAATATCCGTTTTCATCCTTACGGGCTAAATCACCGGTTGCATAAGATTCATTCTGATATTTTTTCCAATATGAATCCACATAACCCTCATCGTAATTCCATAATGTTCTAACCATAGACGGCCACGCCTTTGTAAATGCCAGACAGCCCGTAACATCTGACTTTTTAATCTCGTTCCCCTTGACATCTAATATCGCAGGAAATACGCCGGGAATAGGAACACCTATAGAACCCGGTTTTTGTTTAAATATAGGCAGAGCGGCTATCATATGGCCTGCAGTTTCCGTCTGACCATATGCATCAATAACAGGGCATTTTTCATTGCCGACATTTTTATAAAACCACATCCATGCAGCAGAATTCAGGCGTTCTCCTCCTGTCAATAGCAGTCTTAAAGAGGAAAGATCATATTTTTTAGTCCACTTCTCTCCATATTTCATTAATGCCCTGATTGCTGTAGGCGCAGTGTAGAATATATTAACATTATAGCGCTCAATTAATGACCACCAATGCCCGGGGTCGGGATATAACGGCATTCCTTCATATATAAATGTTGTTGCGCCTATAGACAGAGGTCCGTAAATATTATAAGAGTGTCCGGAAATCCATCCGATATTTGCCGTAGACCAAACAGTATCTGTATCTTTTATATCAAACACCCACTTTGATGCCAATATTCTCCACATTAGGTATCCTGCCGTCGTATGCACAACACCTTTCGGCCTTCCCGTAGAACCCGATGTATACAACAAAAACAGAGGATCTTCAGAATCCATCTCCTCAACATCACAAAACGGCTTGGCATAATCATCATCACTCATAAGATCAGCCCACCAAAAATCCCTTAATGTCTTCATGGGAACTTCCTGGTCTATATGCTTCTTGACAATAACGTACTTAACGCTTTTGGCGCCATTCAATGCTTCGTCAACGTTGTCTTTCAGCTGAATGGTTTTGCCGGCTCTATATCCGCCGTTTGCCGTTACAACCACTTTAGCATTAGTATCTATGATTCTATCGCGAAGAGCCTTCGCAGAAAGACCGGCAAACACAACAGAATGTATCGCACCTATTCTCGCACATGCAAGCATGGCAACGGGCAATTCTACTATCATAGGCATATAAATTATGACTATATCGCCTTTGCCCACTCCCAATGTTTTTAAAACATTAGCGAATTTGCTTACCTGAAAATATAGTTCTCTGTATGTTAAAATTTTGCTATCTCCGCGCTCATTTTCCCACAGTATAGCCGCTTTGTTTTTTCTCCAGGTATTTATATGTCTATCCACGCAATTATAAGCCATATTAAGTTTTCCGCCGGTGAAAAATTTAAAAAACGGTGCATTAGAATCGTCGAACACTTTGTCATAAGGTTTAAACCATGATATTTCTTTTTTGGCAAAATAATCCCAAAAACCCTCGAAATCATCTTCCGCCCATTTTGTAAATTTTTTATAATCATCCAAAGTTAGGTTAGCATTTTTAGAAAATTCCTCAAATGGACCTATAGCATCAATATGTGAGATATTTATTGCATCCTTATTCTTCACTTAACGCCCCCCCTTCAATATTATTATTAACTTACTTTGCACATTCTAAGATGCTTTATAAACTAATATTGTATAATTT
>CAZOGA010000181.1:0-2392 GCA_964579095.1 uncultured Desulfurellales bacterium | reverse complement strand
CTCTCGTGACATAGATGCGGTTATAGATTTGGCATTAAAAGAAGATGTGAAAATAACAACATTCGGCGATATGATGAAAGTGCCCGGCACAAGCATGTCTTTTTCCAAAGCAAAAAGTCAAGGTGCTGATATAGATATTGTTTACAGTATCTTTGATGCAATAGAAATGGCAAAGACAAAGAGTAAAAATGTGATATTTTTTGCCTGCGGATTTGAAACAACAGCGGCACCTACCGCGGCAGCGCTTAAAGATCTGAATATACCGAAAAACTTTTTTATATACAGCGTTCACAAATATACGCCAAATGGCGTGTATGCCCTTTTGAAATCCGGTAAGATATCGATGGACGGACTTATACTGCCAGGGCATGCGGCAACTATATCCGGACTAAGGGTTTATGAAAAGTTTGTTGATGAATTTTCTATACCGTCTGCGTCCGCAGGGTTTGAAGCGGCTGATGTTCTTTTGGCTGTTCTGATGATTCTAAAACAGATAAATTCCGGTTCTCCAAAGGTTGAAAACTCATATAAAAGAGTGATAAATTATGACGGCAATACAAAAGCCCAGGAAGCTATAAACGAAGTGTTCTCTTTAACATCTTCAATTTGGCGGGGACTCGGTGAAATAGAAAATTCCGGATATGAGGTGAATGATAAATACGCGGAATACGATGCAAAAAGGCTTTTTGATATAAGCTACTCCGAAGACTATATAGAACATAAAAAGGGATGCAGGTGTAATGAGGTTATTTTGGGCAGTGTAAACCCTACGGATTGTCCGCTGTTTGCAAAAAGATGCACGCCATTTTCACCTATAGGCCCATGCATGGTTTCGGATGAGGGTACGTGCAAAAATTGGTACGATGGGGGTATTGATGTCTGATATTATTACTCTGGATCATGGATCAGGCGGCAAACTGACCCTTGATTTAATAGAAAATGTGTTTAAAGCACAAAATGGTCTTGATTCTGCAATATTGGATGATATGGCATTTACAACAGATTCACATTCCGTGAGGCCGCTGTTTTTTAAAGGTGGAGATATAGGAAAATTGTCTATTTCCGGCACTGTAAATGATCTGCTCTGCGTTGGGTCAAAGCCGCTGTACATATCCAGTGCTTTCATCATTGAATCCGGATTTGAAATAAATAAACTTGAAAAGATAGTTCAATCAATGAAAGAAGAAGCACAAAATGCAAATGTTAAAATAGTCTGCGGAGACACAAAAGTGGTTGAGCAAGGCAAATGTGATGGCGTTTACATAAGCACAGCCGGCATAGGCAGAATTATAAGAAAAATAGATGGAACGGATATTGAAGATGGTGATGTTGTTATAGTGTCGGGCACAATGGGAGACCATGGATTTTCCGTATTGAACGAGAGAGAAAACCTGGGCATTGAATCTGAGCTTAATTCCGATTGTGCTGAGCTGACAAGCCTCATACTGCCATTGATTGAGTCTGATATGGATATTCACTGGATGAGAGACCCTACAAGGGGCGGGCTCGCTATGTGTTTGAATGAGTTGTGTTACAAAAGAAACTTTGGGGTTGAAATATATGAAGATGCTGTTCCTGTAAACAAGAATACTCTAATAATATCTGAAATTTTGGGAATAGAGCCGTATTATTCTGCAAATGAGGGTAAAATGGTCATAGTAGTAAAAAAAGAGGATGCCGCAGAAACTATGGATGTGCTTAAAAAATGTAAATTGGGTAAAAGTGCTGCTATCATCGGAACAATTACATATAACCATCCGCAAAAAGTGCTGCTGAATACAAAATTTAGCTCAAAGAGAATTTTAAGAATGCCTATTTCCGATAAAATGCCCAGGATTTGTTAATTTTCTGATAGGGTTTTTATACGTTTTTTTAAATGATACTTTTTTCTTGCTTGAAAAAGTATAAAAATATGATATATTTCACGCATCGGAGGAGTGGCCGAGTGGTTGAAGGCGGCGGTCTTGAAAACCGTTGAGCTCGTGAGGGTTCCGTGGGTTCGAATCCTACCTCCTCCGCCATTGCGTTTCTTCGGAGAGGTGGCCGAGCGGCTGAAGGCTCTCGCCTGCTAAGCGAGTGTAGGGAGAAAATCTCTACCGAGGGTTCGAATCCCTCCCTCTCCGCCATTTACTTGTCTGTTCCGTTCGAAATTTAAAAGGACATACCGGCAGATTCTCCTTTACTTTAATATGTTGCACCCCTATGTCAAGACAAAAATCTTACTTTCTTAATTCCCTTTTCCTTGTTTTTTGTTTTTTCTCTCACACCTCCATCAAATTAAAAACAGCGGTGCAGCTGCAGAAAAAGCCCTAAGGAAACTGGAAGAAAGATGGGGTGAACAATATCCTATGGTTGTCAACTCCTGGATTAATAATTGGGAAGAATTATCGAG
>CAZOGA010000180.1:0-2398 GCA_964579095.1 uncultured Desulfurellales bacterium | reverse complement strand
GAGTTTTGAGATTTTAATTAAAATTTGTTGTTAAAAAATTCATTTTTGAAGTTGAGGGAATCTTGATAAGAAAGTGCTAAAATATTATTTCATCGCTGTGCAGTGGTCTCATTATGTAAGCGGATTGTTACGTTGGCGCAACAATGAGTTATTATAGTGTGCGTAGAACAATTATTAAACATATTGCAAAAAACAGGCGGAAATAGTATAAAATCCGTATGAAAAGAAGGTATATTTATTTACTGAGCGCAATCGCTTTTTTGCTAATAGTATCTGCCGTTTATCTTTTGGTTCTGCGGAAGCACAGTGCCGAATACAGGCTTATAAAACCCTTGAATGAAACAATAGAAAATACCATTATGGCATCCGCTGTTATAACGCCGCGCGTAGGTGCATATATCAATGTCGGCTCGAGAATTTCAGGCACTGTTATGAACTTAAGCGTCAAGGTTGGGGATTATGTTAAAAAAGATCAAATTATAGCGGTAATAGATCATAGGGAAATGGATGAAATAATAAGACAGATTGAAGCCCAGATCCAATCTAAAAAGCTGCTTATAAAACAGACAAAGAAGGGGAAAGTCATAGATATAGATGACATAAATTCCAAATTAAAACAATCGCAGAATGTATTGTCATATTCAAAAAGCAATTTTATGCGCATGAAAACACTGTTTGAGAAAGGTTTTATATCAAAAGATGATTTTTCCAAAAAAAAGACGAATTATGATAATGATATAATTGAGGTAAGAAATAACGAGAAAATACTGCATAATAAAATATTGTATTATGATTATGAATTAAAATCTCTAAAATCTGATTTAATATATTTAAAAGCAAAGCTTGAACAGCAGCTTATTCAAAGATCTTATGCGTTTATAAAAGCTCCCATTTCCGGATATATAGCTGAGGTTAATACTCAGCAGGGTGAGACTGTTGCCAGCAGTTTTAATACACCTACATTTGTTAAAATTATCAATCTTAACAGCTTGAAATGCCGCGCATTGGTGGATGATTCCGATATTTCCCAAGTAAAAATTTCTGATAAAGTATATTTTATACCTGATGCGTATCCATTGAAAAAAATTAAGGCTAAAGTGGAAAAAATATATCCGGACGGCACAATTATAGACGGTGTTACATATTATTATGTCGACTGCACAATATTGGATAATAATATACATTTGAAACCTCAGATGAATGTGAATGCTTACATAACGACAGGTGTTCATAAAAATGCTGTTGTGCTTCCCGCAGATGCCGTGAAGTTTCAGGAAAAACACTCCTATGTATTTATTAAGAAAAATGGAAAAATAATCGAAAAAAGGGTAAAAACGGGTTTTGAAAATGAGGGCAGGATAGAAATTTTATCCGGTATAACGGACAAAGATAACGTTGTTGTATATGAGTAACGGCCCGTTTATACAGCTGATAGATATAAGAAAATCATTTATTACACCTAAAGTACGGACGGATGTGCTGAGGGGCGTGAATCTCTCCATCAGCAAAGGTGAATATCTAAGTATAATGGCGCCATCCGGAATGGGCAAAACGACGCTGATGCATATCATAGGTTTATTGGATTTGCCTACTACGGGAAAATATCTTCTAAATAATGAAGATGTGTCGAATCTCGATGATAACCGACTGTCATTTTTGAGAAACAGGGTGTTTGGTTTCGTGTTTCAGCAGTTTTTTCTCATAGAGCAGGCCACAGTAATGGATAATGTGCTTCTTCCCACACTGTATTATAAGGGCAGCGACAGGAATTTTTCTCATAGGGCAGAGCATTTATTGGAAAAATTGAACTTAAAAGATCGGATACACTACAAAGCCAATGAACTGTCGGGTGGACAGAAACAGCGCGTTGCCATAGCAAGGGCGCTTATTAATAGCCCTCAATGTTTATTAGCTGATGAGCCTACCGGAAATTTAGATACAGCGGCTTCTTCGGAAGTGATGGATATATTTGATGACATACACTCTTTAGATACGACGATCATAATGGTAACACACGATATACAGATGGCTGAAAGAAGCGATAGAATAATAGAGATGAAAGACGGGGTGATCAGCAATATTATCAAGAACACTGTTTCTCCTTAAGCATATACTAAGCAATCTTTTATATTATAAATTATATACGATATTTATGATTGTGTCCGTTGCAATAAGCATTGTAACCATATCATCCGTATATAGCATAGGAAGCGGAGCTGTGCATAAATTGGAAACTATAATGAAGAACTTCGGTTTCGGAGCAGATGCAATTATTGTAATAAGCGGCCCCCCCACGAGCAGGCATTTCAACGTTAAACAACTGTCCTTAACCGATAAAGATGCAGATGATATAAAAATGGTGAACGGCGTATCGGGAATTTCGGCAGGCATTTTTTTT
>CAZOGA010000179.1:0-2412 GCA_964579095.1 uncultured Desulfurellales bacterium | reverse complement strand
TCGTTAAAAAATTCATTTTTGAAGTTGAGGGAATCTTGACAAGAAAGTGCTAAAATATTATTTCATCGCTGTACATTTTCTGTGAAATTTTTACTGCTCATACCACCTGATAAAATTATACATAATTCCTGCTTTTTCCGGTTTTATTCCCTTGATTCTTTTATTTACTGCTGTTATAGACGTAGGGTAATATAAAAAAATATAAGGAATTTCCTGCGTTATCAGCCTATTTATTTTTAAGTAAATCGCTCTTCTCTTTTTTTTGTCAAAGGTTATGCGCCCTTCTTTAATGAGTTTATCCACATCTTTATTATTAAAACCTATAAAATTAAAACCGCCCTTGACGTCGCTTTTTGAATACCATATCGAATATTCATCAGGATCGCTTGAGAGCTGCCATCCCAAAAGAATGCAATCGAAATGTCTCTGATTGACGAGTTTAATAAACGCCTGCCACTCCAGCATTCTTATATTAACCTTAATACCTATACGCTTCAGGTACTCCTGAACCATTATCAAAGCGTATTTACGCTGAGGATTATCGCTGTTGGTTATTATGGAGAATTCAAAAATTTTTCCATCTCTTCTTAAATATCCATCTTTCCCCAAAATAAACCCGTTTTTTTTCAACAGGTGCAGCGCTTTTCTCGGATTATATTCTATATTACTGCCTTTAAGAAAATATGGAGAATTTATAGGATATATGGAATTTGCGACTATGCCGTATTTAAACAATATAACATCCTTGATCTTTTTCCTGTCAATAGCCAGCTCTATGGCTCTTCTGATTTCTATATTTTCAAACAGCGGATCTTTTAAATTAAATGCCAAGAATGTATATCCGCTTGACGGTTCAAAATAAACATTATACCGTTTCTTCAGTTTTCCATTGAATTCATATATATATTGAATCGGAGTAAGCGATGCCATATCCAAGGTTTCATTTTTTAGCTCAAGAAATCTTGTAGTGCCGTCAGGTATGATTTTATATATAATCTTATCAATTTTCGGCTTGCCGAGAAAATAGTTTTTGTTTGACTTCAATATAAGATATTGGGATGTTTTCCACTCTTTTAATATATATGGCCCTGTACCTACGGGGTGCATATTGAATTTGCAGGTATTTATATCCTTGACATTTTTTAATATATGCTCAGGCACAATACCCATCATCCACGAGTATAATGCCGGAGCAAAACGGTGTTTATAATTGACAACTACGGTATACTTATCTTTAGCATAAATATTTTTAATTATGCGGTATTTGCCCGAATAGGGCGTTGCCGTATGCTTATCTACAATGAGCCTATATGTAAATATTACATCTTTTGCACTGAAATCCACGCCATCCGACCACTTTACATTTCTGCGCAGATGAAAAATGATTGTTCTACCGCCATTTTTTATCTCATAACTTTTTGATAGGTCACCCGTTATCTTCATATTTTTATCTAACTTGAGCAATCCGTTAAATATGAATGAGGAAATCTCGCCGGATGCGGAATCTGCTGCCAAAAACGGTATAAGTCTTTTGGGATTGGCGCTTAGCGAAAGCGTAATAGCACTGAAAGCATTATGTGCAAAAATAAAGAAAAACAGCAGCGTTAAAACTGCTATTTGTCTTTTATTCATATCATTTCTTAATTGGTGCGTTTTTATATGGTACTTTTATAGGCTGTTTTGCAGGTGCAGTCTGTGTAGTTGTGGCTGGAACAATGGAAGCGTTTCTTGATTTATATATTACATAGGATATGGACATCGAATTGAGCATAAACAAAAAAGCCAAAAACCATGTCATCTTTGCAAAAAACGACATAGACCCGCTTGATCCGAAAAGTGTATCCGATGCCCCCGCCCCAAACGAAACACCCATATCAGCGCCTTTGCCTTTCTGCATTAATATCATTCCTATAATCACAATTGATAATATAACCTGGATGATAATTAAAATATTCAACATAATTATTCTCCTTTTACCTTTGTAAATTTCTCTATTATATCTTTAAAATCTTCGGCTTTTAAGCTTGCACCCCCAACCAAAAACCCGTTTACATTTTCTATCTGCGACAGTTCTTCCGCATTTTTGGGTTTTACACTGCCGCCGTATAATATTGGACTATCTTGAACCAGTGAACGTATAAAATTGTGCATTTTTGAGACTGTTCCTAAATCTGCGGCAATACCTGTTCCAATAGCCCATACAGGCTCATACGCAATAATAATATCTGAAGGATCTATGCCTTCAACACCTTTTTTAATATGCCTTGACACAACGCTAAAGGCCTGATCGTTATTTCTTTCATTAAGTGTTTCGCCAACACACAAAATAGGTTTTAAGCCGTGATGAAGCGCACTTTTGACTTTTTTATTTATGAACTCATCATCTTCCTTAAATATATGTCTTCTCTCCGA
>CAZOGA010000178.1:0-2445 GCA_964579095.1 uncultured Desulfurellales bacterium | reverse complement strand
TTAAATGTTTCACTTGGCCGCATTGCTTTTGACATTTCTTCTTTGTCAGGATAGTAATATCCTTTAATATCTACAGGGGAGCCTTGTGCAGCAAGCAATTCCTTGTTTATTTCATTCTCTTTTCCTGCAAGTTCTGCAGCTATTTTTTTAAAGGTGTCTTTCAACTCTTTATCCTCATTCTGCTCCGCCAATGCTTTTGATAGGTATAGAGCAAAATAGAAATGCTCACCCCTATTATCCAATTCATTAACCTTTCTTGATGGCCATTTTTTATTTTCAAGAATCATCTCGGTAGCTTTATCCATAGCATCCGCAATAACTTTTGCTTTTTTGTTGCCATATTTTTCGTAAATAAATTCCAAAGAAGCGCCCAAAGCTGTAAATTCACCTATGGAATCCCATCTTAAATGTCCTTCATCCAATAATTGCTGAGCATGTTTAGGCGCAGATCCACCGGCACCCGTCTCAAAAAGACCGCCTCCCGCAAGAAGCGGAACTATAGAGAGCATTTTAGCGCTTGTTCCAATCTCTGTAATAGGGAACAGATCCGTCAGATAATCCCTTATCGCATTTCCGGCTACCGATATCGTATCTTTACCCGCTCTTATTCTCTCCAGAGAGAATCTCATAGCTTTAACTGGATCCAATATGCGTATATCAAGGCCTGCAGTATCGTAATCTTTCAAATATTTATTAACTTTTTTTATCATCTGTGCATCATGAGCCCTATTTTCATCAAGCCAGAATACAGCCGGATCACCTGTAGCCTTTGCACGGTTTACCGCAAGTTTAACCCAATCTTTAATAGCAATATCTTTAGCCTGTGTGCCTCTCCAGATATCTCCCTTCTCAACCTTGTGTTCCATAAGTACATTACCGCCGTTGTCAACAACGCGAACAGTTCCATTTGACGGCATTATAAACGTTTTATCATGAGAACCGTATTCCTCCGCTTTCATTGCCATAAGGCCGACATTGGAAACACTGCCCATTGTGGAACGGTCAAACGCTCCATTCGCTTTGCAATTTTCTATTACTTCCTGGTACATCGTAGAATAACATCTATCAGGTATCATAGCATTTGTATCATGAAGCTCTCCGTCAGGCCCCCACATTTTTCCGCCTTCACGTATTATAACAGGCATGGATGCATCAATTATAACCTTGTTGGGCATATGCAGGTTTGTAATTCCATTTTTTGTATCAACCATTGCAAGAGGCGGATTTTTATCATAAACAGCTTTAATAGCATTTTCTATCTCTTTTTGCTTATCATTAGACAATTGTTTGATTTTTGCGTAAACATCGCTTAAACCGTTATCAGGATTAATTTCCAATTTCTTAAATGTGTCTGCATATTTATCAAAAACATCTTTGAAATAAACTGTAACAGCATGACCGAACATTGGCGGATCAGAAACCTTCATCATTGTTGCTTTCAGGTGCAGCGACAATAAAACATTATCTTTTTTAGCTTCTTTAATCTGTTCTTCATAAAACTTACGCAGCGCGCGGACATTCATAAATGTTCCGTCAAAAACTTCTCCGTCTAACAGATGAAGTTTTTCTTTTAGAACCGTTACCTTTCCATCTTCCTGAACAAGTTCAAACTTTACATCGGTTGCTTTTTCCACTGTAACGGATTTTTCGTTGCCGTAAAGATCATCGCTATCCATATGGGAAACATGCGTTTTACAATCCGGAGCATATGGTTTAAGCGGTAAACCCATAGCATTTGGATATTTCTTTGCGAATTTTTTAACAGCAGCCGGAGCTCTTCTATCTGAATTGCCCTGTCTTAATACAGGATTTGCAGCACTTCCTAAAACTTTTGCATATTTATCATGCAGTACTTTTTCTTCATCTGTTTTTGGTTCTTCCGGATAATCCGGAACGTCAAAACCTTTTGACTGAAGTTCTTTAATAGCAGCTTGAACCTGGGGTACAGATGCACTTATGTTCGGCAGTTTAACTATATTTGCTTCCGGTTTATTTACAAGCTCTCCCAAATATCCAAGATCATCTGTGACCCTCTGGTCTTCTTTCAGACGCTCTGGGAACAGTGAAAGAATCCTGTTTGCAAGCGAAATATTTCTAATCTCAACATCTACTTCTCCATGCTTTAGAACCGCTTTCACAATAGGAAGAAAAGAGTATGTCGCCAACATAGGCCCTTCATCCGTTTCTGTCCAAACAATCCTTGAAATATTTTCCTCCATAAACCCCTCCTTATAAAAACTTTATAATTGATTTTTATTAAATATATACCATGCTCACACTATCTCGAAAAATCATCTGCTTCTTAATGCCTTCACCAATGTTACTCAATTTAAACTCTCTTTACACCGCATTCTGCGTGCAGGTATACACAAAATGATACTTCATGTCAAGATATATCTTATAATCTTAGGCCTGAACACGAGAGTCTTTTTCACCTAATTTCAG
>CAZOGA010000177.1:0-2453 GCA_964579095.1 uncultured Desulfurellales bacterium | reverse complement strand
GCTCAATCCTTTTCTCAATCTCCTGCTTCGTCATTTTTCATATCCTCCAATTTTGATTTTAATATTCTTATCTCTTCATCTATTTTTTCCAATCTTTCTTGTCTGCATATGGGGCACTCAAAATGCTCACCCGATATATATCCGTGTATCGGGCATATGGAAAATGTCGGCGTAATGCTGATGTAGGGCAACTTATAATTTTCAAAAATAGTTTTAATAAGTTTACTCACACTCCTGTAATTGGTTATCTGTTCGCCGAGAAATAGATGAACTACTGTGCCGCCTGTATATTTACATTGAATTTCATCCTGCAGATCAAGCACCTCAAAAACATCATCCGTGAAATTAACGGGCAGCTGCGAGGAATTTGTATAATAGGGTGTTTTATTTGTGCCGGCCGTAATAATATCGGGGTATTTTTTCTTATCCAATAGGGCAAGTCGATAAGAAGTCCCTTCAGCGGGTGTCGCTTCCAAATTATAATTATTGCCGGTCTCTTCTTGAAACTCTATAAGTTTTTTCCTCATAAAATCCATAACTTCTAATGCAAACCGCCTGCCTTTTTCTGAACCAACTGTATCTTGAATGGGCTTAAAATTCATCAATGCTTCGTTCATACCCACTAATCCTATGGTTGAAAAATGGTTTTTCCAATATTCGTTAAAACGTGCATAAATATCCCTTAAATAAAACTTAGAATATGGGAAAAGACCCGCATCAGTCAATTTTTCTACCGCTTTTCTCTTTGTTTCAAGCGAGTCTTTTGCCATCTCCATTAAAAGTTCAAGCCTTTCATAAAACTCTTTTTTTGTTTTAGATGTATACCCTATTCTCGGCATATTAATTGTTACTACACCCAAACTGCCTGTTAGCGGATTTGCTCCAAACAGACCGCCGCCTCTCCTTTTCAATTCTCTAATATCCAAACGCAATCTGCAGCACATTGAGCGGGTATCTTCGGGTTTCATATCGGAATTTATAAAGTTTGCAAAATATGGCAGACCATATTTACCTGTCGCCTTCCATATAAATTCATACTCGGGATTACCCCAATCGAAGTCCTTAGTGATATTTATAGTTGGTATAGGAAACGTAAACGGCCTTCCCTTCGCATCGCCCTCCATAGCCACTTCAAAAAAAGCCTTATCAATCATATACATCTCTTCCTGAAAATCACCGTATCTTTCTCTCTGCATTGTGCCGCCTATGATAACAGCCTCATTTTTCATAAATTCAGGTATTTTTAGATCCAATGTTATGTTTGTGTAAGGGCTCTGAAAACCCACTCGCGTAGGAACATTCATATTAAACAGAAACTCCTGCACCGCCTGTTTAACTTGAGAATACGATAAATTATCATAGCGGATAAACGGACTTAGAAGCGTGTCAAAATTACTGAAAGCCTGAGCGCCTGCCGCCTCCCCTTGGAGCGTATAGAAAAAGTTGACCGCCTGCCCCAAAACACTTCTAAAATGTCTGGCGGGTTTGCTTTCAACTTTTCCGGCTGCACCCGTAAAACCGACTGTTAATAGATCCTTCAAATCCCATCCGACGCAATACGCACCCAAAAAATCCAGATCGTGAATATGCAGATCGCCGTTTTTATGCGCCTTCTCCATTTTGCCGGTGTAAACCTTTTTAAGCCAATATTCACTTATCATTTTTTTGGATATATAGTTATTTAATCCCTGCACGGAAAAACTCATATTGCTGTTTTCTTTAACAAGCCAGTCTTTCCTCGACAAATATGCATCTATTGTATTCACAGGGTTAAGAAGGTTTTTTATCTCTCTTAACTGTTTATGCCGATCTCTGTATATGATATATGCTTTTGCTGTTCTGCTGTATGCGGACGTAATCAAAACATCTTCTACAATATCCTGAATCTGCTCGACTGCCGGCATCTTGATCTTCATAATATGATAAGCCAGATCTAAAACTCTTATGGTGAGTTTTTCTGCGGTATTATAGCCAAATTCACCCGTTGACCGTCCGGCTTTTGATAAAGCAACAGTAATTTTTTCTGCGTCAAACTCAACAATGCGCCCATCTCTTTTTATAATTTTTGAGAACACCTATATACCTCCTTGATTTGTATGGATATTTTTACTTAAGAAGATATAGCTATACAGATTTAAATAAAAGCATTTCGGGCCTCCCGTTCCTATAATTTATCGGTAAGTCTCCTGGCTTGGCTTCGTCCTACTCCCCTCACCTTCCCATCAGCTGCTTAATTTTTTGATATGACTCCCAAAAAACTAAGCGCTTAATAGTGGTTTAATAAGGATTTCGTCTGCCTCACAGTAGCGGGGGCTGCGCCGGATTTTCACCGGACTTCCTCTGAACCGATATTGCCATCATACACAAACGGAAACATTTTGTAAATCCTATTTTTTCATTTTTTGAGGTGTGATGAACGTTGGATTATGGATTATACTTTTAACTGACCTTAC
>CAZOGA010000176.1:0-2471 GCA_964579095.1 uncultured Desulfurellales bacterium | reverse complement strand
TTTATAACACTTATGTTAAATTCTCTCATATTTATCTCTTATGTATAAGCCATACAAGACCGCTTCCCAAAAATGCTATTAAAATGTTTAAGCCAAACGCTATATCGAAGCCAAATGCATCCACGAGTGCGCCGATGATTGTAGGAGCCACAGATGCACCTATCATAACCGCGCTGAACATAATGGCAATACTTGTATTGGCGCTGTCTTTGCTTATTTCCGTAGCGAGCGCAAAACGCGACGGAACGGACAGTGAAGCAAAACATCCTGTAAGAAATAAAAATACTACACTCTCTGTTTTTAGAAACAGCAGCAGAAAGATGCCCATTAATAGATAGCTGATCGATATCGTAAGCTGTCTTCCTATTTTATCTGATACAAATCCGCCCAAAGGCTGTGCAAAAATTCCGGCTATAAGCATTACACTTGCCTCTAAATTGGCATTTAGAATGTTTGAGCCCTTTGAATAAAAATAAGCGGGCAGAAACGCTACCATGCCGCGTGTAAAAAATGGTAAAATAAGCGCAACAATGGTAAGAACAAACATATTTTTATTAAATGATTTCGAAACCTTTACATCTTGAGGTTCTTCCTGAATTTTTATTATAAAAAATATCAGCAATGCCATAACAATACCCGGAATCGCTACAATAAAAAAGGACTTCATGCCATATTTAGACAACAAGTACCCCATTGTTATAGGAGCCAGCATATAACCTAATGCACCGCCTATACCATTTACACCGATTGCTGTTCCCTTCTTATTTACGAATACATCACTCAGCATACCTATACCTTGAGGATGATATGTGGCAAGACCAAAACCGATTAAAATAGCCGCCAAAAACATCATGACATATGTACTGCTGCAGGCAAAAAGAAGGTATGAAAGTGAGAGAACCACAAACCCGCCTATTAAAAAAAGTTTTCTTTTTGCATATTTCTCTGATATATGTGCAAATGGTGACTGCATTACAGCAGCAATAACATATGGAGCGCTGATCAGCACACCGGATTGTAGATAATTCATTGTAAAATGTTTTTTAATAAGTGGAATAGCAGAAGGGATAAGCAGAGAATACCAATCATTTACCATATGTGCCAATGCTATAATAATAAGTAAAATAAACGGTTTCGTTAAAGATTTCATTTATTAACTCTTTCTATATATTCCCCTGTACGTGTATCTATTCTTATTATCTCTCCTTCTTTTAAAAAGAAAGGCACTTGAACTATAGCGCCCGTTTCCAATTTTGCGGGTTTTGAGCCGGTTGCCGCGGTATCGCCTTTAAATCCCGGCTCTGTCGATGCCACCTTCAGCTCAACGAAATTTGGCAAGTCTACGCCTATAGGCACCTTATTATACAACATAACCGCGGCTGTTTCATTTTCTCTAATAAATTGAGATGCGCTGCCCACAACATCTTCTGGTACCGTATATTGCTCATAGCTTGAGGTATCCATAAAATTGTATCCATTTGCATCTTTATATAAATACTGCATCTCATGTTCTTCTACGTCGGCTTTTTTCAGCTTAATGCCCGATTTGTATGTTTTCTCAACTGTATTTCCAGTCATCAAATTCTTTATTTTCACCCTTACAAAAGCCTGTCCTTTGCCGGGTTTCACATGTTCATATTCTACAATCTCATAAGGATTGCCGTCAATTTCCAGCTTTGCGCCCCTCTTAAATTCGCTTGTGCTAATCATAAATTTACCTCTTTAAAATAATCATCTTAATATTATTAAAATTAATTTGTATTATGCCGTGTTTAAGGATTAAGCCCTAATTTTTCCGCACTATTCTGCAGACATTGAGCAACAAACATCATATGATCATATAAGTCAACACCCAGATCTTCCGCTCCGTTAATAATATCGTTCCTATTTACGCCGCCTGCGAAGGATTTATCCTTAAATTTTTTCTTTAATGATTTTACCTTCATATCCTGCAAATTTTTTGTTGGTCTCACCAATGCATAGGCATACAAGAAACCGCTTAATTCATCAACTGCAAATAAAGCCTTTGCTAACAAAGTTTCTCTTTTTACATTTGTGTAATTTGCATGGCCCAATATGGCAGTAATTATATCATCTTCAACACCCTTCCCTTTTAATATTTCAGCGCCTTTTACAGGATGTTCATCGGGATATTTTTCATAATCAAAATCATGCAAAAGACCGGTTATACGCCATTTTTCCTCATCTTCGTTAAATTTTTTCGCATAGCATGCCATAGCAGTCTCAACACACAAAGCATGTTTCATTAAACTATCACTTTTTGTGTAGCTTTTTAACAAGTCAAAAGCCTCATCTATATTCATGTACACCTCCATAATAATATAAAACGCCCGTATTCTATATTTTACTAAGGTTTTTTGCAACTGTATATGGTGTGAGTTTTAAATGTTGGATGTTGAATTTTAGATTTTGAATTAAGGAAAAGCACAAGATTTATCCAAGTAAAATTA
>CAZOGA010000175.1:0-2526 GCA_964579095.1 uncultured Desulfurellales bacterium | reverse complement strand
CAGGTGGCTGTTAACCACCGGGTCGGGGGTTCGAGTCCCTCCGGGGGAGCCAATTCTTTGGAAGTCTGCAATTTGTATCTGCAAAATGCCGTAGTTGATTCATCTACTATAAATTTTCATATAATCGCTATTTAATTTAAATTTGCTTTGATTTTTTGAATGTATCAAAATACTATATACTGTTATGAGCTACTGTCAAATCTTGTGTATGACATAACATACCTTTTCCTAAATCAGCCATCTTTAAACATTGCCTAAGCAGCCTTTTTCTCTAATTCACCGTCAATAAATTTCTTACCTTCCAATACAAGGGTATAAGTTTATATCCCATCAATCTATGCCATGTTTTCTGCGCCTCCAATGCAAGTTTAAAGATCATTGTAAATGCAGCTGTTCTTGAACCTGAGCCTCTTGTTTTGGATGTTTTTAATCTTATTGCTGTAAATACGAGCAAATTTATATTCTGCTGAAATAGTCGGTATCCAAGATGATGAGGTGATTAAGAGATATATTAGAGATCGGAGATAGTTAAGTTTCTTCCTGAATTTTTAGCTTTATAGAGTCTTCCATCCGCAAGCATAATAAGTTGATTAATATTTTCTGCATCATCTTCGGTTGATGCTACACCGCCGCTTATTGTGCAATTTATCTTATTTCCGGCAAAGTTTATTGTCATATTTTCTATTGCGTTCCTAATTTTTTCAGCTGCTTTAAAGGCGTTGCGTTTTTCAGTATTTATGAGAATTACAAGAAATTCTTCTCCGCCATAACGAATAGAAATATCTGCAGATCGTGTATTGCTTTTTATATGTTTGGCTATTGTTTGTAATACAAGATCTCCGGCTTGATGCGAAAAAGTATCGTTTACAGTTTTGAAGTGATCTATGTCAAACATTATAGCAGACAGGCTTTCTTTATATCTTTTTGCCCTGTTAAATTCCTGTTCTGCAAATAGATCCATATATCTTCTATTGAACAATCCTGTTAGAGCGTCTTTCATTGAATCCTCATAAAGCTTTTTTCTATCATTCTCAAGGCAGAATATTTTTCTTTCATTTAATATCGCCATAGATATAGGGATTTCGAATTTATGCATTATCTCCAGATCATTTGGTATATTGATGCTGTTTGAATTTAAAACAACAAAACAAGCACCGTAAATTTTTTCTCTTTTATCCTTTATTGGAAATACATAAGAAGTATCCTTTATACCAAACATTTTGTGCAATGCCGAATAGTCATAAAATATGCTGCTACCTTTCATATAATGTACCGTATTAAGCATATCTCTTGTTTTTTTTATATCACCCATTATAGAAATAGAACGCTTATCGGAATCCATGACGATAATTTCGTCTTCTTTTTTAGTTGCTATGAATGCTTTTATATAGTCTATATGATAAAAGTTTTTCATAGATAAGATTATTTTATTTATAATACTAAAAAAACTATTCTGATATGCTATTACTTCTATTATATCGCTTAAAGCATCGTTAAGTTTGGATAATTTTTCTATCTCTCTCGTGTATTTCAACCCTATAAAAAGGCCGCATTTAAGCGTTCTCAACTTTGATATTATAGGTTTTATGAACTCTTTTTTTATGATAGAACCGTGCTGTGGAGCTATCAAATTTATAGGCTGGCATTTTTCTATATTATCAAGTCCGTGATTAAGTATAGCGTTATCCGGCATATAATGTTCATGAAACGGTTTCATTTTCCCAAAATAATCATCGGCACTTTTTGCAAACAGTTCAAATTTCTCGGTAAATCCTCCAAATATATCGCTTGAAAATAGAGTATTTGTTCTTTCATCAAATGTGCAGAAAGCTCCCGGAAAGTGCAGATATGGTGTTTTTATAAAGCGCAATCTCCTGTTTCCTAATTTTAATGTATATAAATTTTGCTCTATTTCATAAAGTTCTACATTCCAGTTGTAGTGTTTTAAGAGTGCCCAAGCACGCCAATGAGTCACGACATATTTGTCTTTTGTTCCGACTTCGTTAAAGATTTCCTGCATGCAACTCACAATATCCGGGTCCTGATGCTGACATATAAAATATTTTATATCGTTTAAATCCATAAGCTGCTTGATTTTTCTTCTCGTTTCCCGATAGGTAATCATAGAACCGGGATCTATCAATGCAGACTCTTTGCCGTTTTTTATAAGATATACATGACATTGAAATTTGTCATTGGGTATCTTATATCCAACCCAATATATGTTTTCCGCTATCTCTACGGGCTTTTTTATATCTACCATTTATCTTTTAATATATCTACTGTTTTGAAATCAAGCATATCAAAAGCCTCCTTGTGCAAATCCACATTTTCTATTTTATCAAAAAATATTTTCCTAATCAAACCGTTTTCGAACCGTTGTATATCACACCGCTTTTTACTTCTACATAATTATAATTTAACCTTACGCAAAGATTATCAGCACTGTCAGCTTAAGCGCTTTAAGATTGTCTTTGTCTGTATCTTACTTCCTTAATTTAAAATTTATCATTTATAATCCAAAAT
>CAZOGA010000174.1:0-2530 GCA_964579095.1 uncultured Desulfurellales bacterium | reverse complement strand
AAAATTTGTCGTTAAAAAATTCATTTTTGAGTTGAAAGAGTTTGATAAGAAAGTGCTAAAATATTATTTCATCGCTGTGCAGTGGTCTCCTTATGAATAGATCAAGGGGGAAAGGAGCATTGTGAATAAGCATAATAAGCGCTTAAGTTGACAGTGCTGATGATTTTTGCGTAAGGTCAGCTAAGAAATTCATTTTTGAAATAAAAGACAGACATAGAGTTTTTAGTTATTTAGCGTTTATCATTAGAACGTGCTAAGATGAGAATATTGTCTCATTAGCCGGCGGATTTAAAAATTTCAGTGCGATTTTCAAGCAGCATAATCAGCCTGTCCACGCCTACGGCTATGCCGCTTGATTGCGGAATTCCTACGCTCATAGCATTAAAAAACGACTTGTCATAATTTTTGATACGCTGCTTCAATTTTAAATAATCATTTTCTTCATTATAACAATTGCCGAGCTCGATGCCGGCTATGTAAATTTCATAGCGCTGTGCAAAATCATTTTCTATTTTTGCCAAATTTGCCCGTTCTTTTGGGAAATTATAAACAACAGTAATGTGATCAACGCCGAGGGTTTTTTCTATTTCAATAGCGAAAACAGCATCTAAAATATCTAATCTATCCAAATTTCCTTCTATGGAAAATCTATTTTTAATAGTTTCCGCATCGAAATTATCTATATTTATTGAGATTTTTTCAAAGAGTTCATTGTAGGTTATATATTCAATATTTTTCAGGCTTATATTTTTACCTTGATAGAACAAACTGTTTGAGTTGTTTAAAGTGGTGATTAAATTTTGAAAATCTTCTATTATCTCCTCGGATTTTGCCATCGCCCTGTACCACTCCAGAATAAGAAACTCTTTTAAGTGAAGTGCATCTTCATAATCGTTTCGGTATGCAGAATTCAGCTCGAATAATTTGTCAAATCCATAGGATAGCAGTTTCTTTATTTCAACCTCAGGCGATGGCGTTAAATAGCCAAAATCTGTTTTTATGTAATCAATATTTGTCTCTTTTATTAAATTTTTCTTGAGTTTTTTTGTTAAAACTTTTGTAAATCCGCGTTTCAAAAAGAAAGATTCCATTTTATTAATATAGGAAAAACGTTTTTCATAATATTTTTTTTTATCCATTATTTTATTGATATCAAAGTTTTTCTCATAGCACCTCGTTATAATATTGTCTCTATTATCTATTATATCACCTGGATTATGCTTTGAGGAGATAGGGAGCGTATGCAGCCCGTTTTTTGAATATATAACAGTTGACATTTCGTTTTTTTCCACTATCCTTCCGATAATTACACTCATGATGGAGTATTTTATGAAAAAAGAAGAATTTTTACAATCCTTAAATGATTTGAATATACTGATAGAAAAAATGCCGGATTTCTATAAAAAAATAGAAGCAGTGTCGTTGAAAATTATAGAATCTTTTAACAGCGGTGGAAAACTGCTGATTTTTGGGAACGGCGGCAGTGCTGCCGATGCCCAGCATATGGCAGCGGAATTCATAAACAGATTCTTAAAAGAAAGACACCCCCTTCCCGCAATCGCGCTGTCTACAGACACATCTAATTTAACAAGCATATCAAACGATTACTCATTTGACGATGTTTTTTCCAAACAGGTAATTGCGCTTGCTAAAACTCAGGATACGGTAATGGGCATAAGCACAAGCGGAAATTCCAGAAATGTTTACAATGCCATATTAAGCGCAGATGAGATAGGCTGCACAAGCATAGGATTATTGGGCGGCAGCGGAGGCGATATTGCACAGGCGTGCAGCGAAAACATTATTGTGCCCTCATACGCCACGCCGCGCATCCAGGAGATGCACATATTTATAATTCATACCATATGCCAATTTGTTGAGAATGCTTTTGTATGAGCAGTAAGATAAAAACACTCAATGAATTTAATGCTTTAAAAGATAAACTGAGCGGAAACATAGTATTTACGAACGGCTGTTTTGATATAATTCATGCAGGCCACATATCATATCTGAAGAAAGCAAAAGAGATGGGCGATTATCTTATTGTAGGTTTAAATTCCGATGAATCCGTAAAGAAAATAAAAGGCAATAATCGTCCTATAAACGGTGAAAATGATCGAGCTTTAATTTTGTCTGCATTTTATTTTGTAGATTATGTGATTATCTTTAACGAGAGTACGCCGGAAATTCTGATACAATCCATAAAACCCGATATTTTGGTTAAGGGGGCAGACTGGAAGGGCAAAACTGTTGCCGGTTGTGATTTTATTAAATCTTACGGCGGAGAATGCGTTTTCATACAACTATTAAAAAATAGGTCTACAACATCTATAGTAGATAAGATCATAGAAAAATACTGTAAATCTTAGGATGGAACCCACATAATTTTATTTAATTGACTGATCTTACACACTTTTCAATTTCTGCAACTCCATAATAGAAAATTTTGAATTTTAGATTTTAGATTTTAGATTCTGAATTAAGGAAAAGCACAAGATTTATCCAAGTAAAATTATGTTATGAGAAAATA
>CAZOGA010000173.1:0-2531 GCA_964579095.1 uncultured Desulfurellales bacterium | reverse complement strand
AATCTACAATTCAATATTTTTTAGCCTATAAAAGCAAATACGACAAGAATATGAAGAATCTGAAACTGGAAAATTTAGACCTGACCCCGAAATGAACATCAGACGGGAAATAAACAGGAATATGCGCAGCGTGAACAATGAAACATTATTATGCCGGATGGCATCATAAATCAAGTTTTTGATTTTCTGTTTTCTATGTACGATCTTGCGAGCACATCTGCTATGGATAAAATAATAGGTCCAAGCAGAATACCGATAGGCCCAAAAACAAACACTGCTCCCAATATGCCAAAAAATAGAAACATAGGATGCACGCTGATCTGTGAACTGATTATCAGAGGCCTAACATAATTATCAACAAGCCCTATGGCAACGATACCCCATATCACTATAAATAAGCCGCTTAAATACTTACCTATAATGAAAAAATATATTGCAACAGGAATCCAGATGATTGCCGTGCCTATCATAGGAACAAAGGAAAAGAGTGCTATTAAAAACATCCACATAAAAAATGTGTTCAAACCCACTATTAAAAAACCGAGGGCGCCGACGCAGCCTTGAATTAAAGCGGTAAGCACCCCGCCTAAAATAGTGGCTTTTATAACTTGTCTTATGGATGAGATAATTTTATTAAAATTATCTTTATCACCGCTTAAATTGGACATATAGGATAAAAAACGCTTACCGTCTTTAATAAAATAGAAAGCAGTAATAAATGAGAAAATAAATTCTGCAACTAAGGTGTAAATTTGAGAAAATACCGCCCCGAGATGGCTTGTTGTAAAAGCACCGATTTGCTGTATAGCAGAGAATAAAAAGTTATCGATTTTACTTACCCATGGAGCAAAAGCCTTTAAATGAGCTATGTTCTGTATTTTGAGAACAACAGATTCGAAAGCCTGCTTGATGGCGTCAATATTATCCATAAATTTTCCGACTTCGTTAATCATTATAAGAACGGCAATCGTAATGGGTATTGCAACAACAATAATAACCAATAGTGTTGTTAAGAATGAAGACAGATGCTTGCTCCTGATGTATTTGAGTAGAAAATTATTTAACGGAAAGGATATAACAGCTATGACTATGCCCCATACAATAGGTTTCCAGAAGGGAAGCATAATGGACAGAAATAGTATGCCTGCGCCTATTAATGAGAGCCGCAGAAAATTAAACCAATTCATAATTATATTTTATGATATATTTTTGAATATACAGAACTGAACATCTCGCTCCCATATATTTTTATACGATTTTTCAGCCAATTTTTTTTGCCCCTGACCTCCACACGTTTCATTAAATATGGGTCGACCTTTTTATTATTTAAACCCACGTTCAAGGTCAACGACCCAAGATATCCGGCTTTTTGAATTTCATTTTTTGAGAGCTCATCATAATCACCCCACGGGTAACAGAAAAAGTTCACACTTCTGTTAATTTTATCTTCTATAAATTGTTTTGAATCCGCTACTTCCCGCTTTATTTTTGAAATTCTTTTACCTCTCTCCTCAAAATGCATATTTAACTTATGTTTTCTAACATATTCTCTATATTTTTTAAATAGTATTCTTTTGTAGTTTGAATGCATAAAAAAGAACACTCCGCCGTTATCTTTAGCACAGTCCGCAAGATAGTCCCTCAATTTTAAATCATCGCGCAGACAATCCGCGGCGCATTCCCATTTTTTTTCATACACGGGAATCCCCAATCTTCTATCCTGAGCATAAGAATAAAACCACTCACCAGGATTGCCGTTGTTGAATTTCCTGATTACGGCAGAAGAAAAGCAGGCGTTATGGTTTAAGGAATGAGATCCGATTTCAAAGATGCCGGATCGGGACATTTCGCCAACTTCTTCCCAACTCAGATATTCTGAATCCTTCAGCATCTGGTCAATCGTGTGTGTAAGATTCATAGATTTTAGTTCATCGAAATTAGCACGCTTTTTCCCGGACACGACTCTATTTGCGATAATAAATTCCGTTGCAAAAAAACCATATTTTTTAAGCAGTGGGTAAGCGTATATAAAGTTATCCGCATAACCGTCATCAAATGTTATATGAACACTTCTTTTGGGCAATTTTTTAGCGTTAACAATATATTCGCGGATATCAATAAGCTTTACGGGTGAAAACTTATATTTCTTCAGTGTTATCAGATTTTCCTCAAAAATCTCAGGGTTTATCCTCTCACCGTAATTAATATGGTGATAACAAAGAATCAACGCACCCATATTATACCATCTAATATAAAATTTATACCGCACACAACATTCATTAGTTGTGCAAAATAATATAATAAGATATAAAATGCAAGCTAAATAACCGACATTACATATTCTAAAGCTGCATCAAGCGGATTAGGAAAACTACTGCACAATATATAGTTTTTTATCAAGTTCTTGAAACAAATATTCATTTTGAGTTGAAAGAGTTTGATAAGAACTATATTATATTGTTATTATATCATAAATCTGTTTATAATAATATCAGCAGATAAAATCAAAACCTTCTCTTCTTACTTTTTGA
>CAZOGA010000172.1:0-2539 GCA_964579095.1 uncultured Desulfurellales bacterium | reverse complement strand
TTTGATAAGAAACAGTATTATATTGTTATTGTATCATTGTGCAATGGTCTCATAAGCGCTTTAAGTTGACAGTGCTATAATTTTTGCGAAAAGAGCAGTTATATAAGCAGCGCAATCTCTCTAATTACACTTGCCGCAACAATACTTGATACGCCCGATAAATCATAGTGCGGCGATAGTTCAACTATATCTGCTCCAACTATATTGAGTGTTTCGAAACGTTTTAATAGGTCTATTAAGTTTTTATATGTTACTCCACCCGGCTCAGGCGTTCCTGTTCCGGGAAATATGGACGGGTCCAGCACATCGAGATCAATTGTTAAATATATATGTCTGTCCCTTAAATTTTCTATGTATTCAGCTGATTTGGAAAAATCGAACATGCACATATTTTCTTTTCTTTTGGGAAGCATTAGGTCATCTGACAAGCAGCTTCTAATTCCTATCTGGTATAAATTATCAAATCCCACTATTTCAGCCACACGCCGCATAACAGTAGCGTGCGAAAGTTTCTCGCCCCTGTATGAGTTTATCAGATCGCTATGAGCGTCCAATTGAATGACAGCAAGGTCGCTAAACAGCTTACGGTAATTTTTTATTACAGGTAAGCTTATCAAGTGTTCCCCGCCTATTGCTATGAGTTTTTTCCTTCTGCTTATTAATTTTTTTGTGAATGATTCTATTATATTAAGTGCCAGCTCCTTATCACCAAATGGCAGGGGAATGTTGCCCATATCGCAAATTTTCCTGTTTCTTAAATCTTTCTGCTGATATGGGCTGTAGGACTCTATTTGATAGGATGCGCTCCGGGCCGCATCAGGGGCAAAGCGGGAGCCCGGTCTGAAGGAAGATGTACCGTCATATGGCACGCCGCAAATTATTATGTCAGCTTTTTTAAAATCTGTATTGGCACAGTAAAAGTTCATCTATTCCCACCACAGAACAACACTTGCGAATACGGAACCGCAATTTTCCACTTTATGCGATACAGCTATGCTTTGAATTTCTTCTATTTCAAAACCTCTGTAATCCATACCCCATTTTACCATCTCTCTAACTTGAAATTCCGCCTCTTCTTTTGTTATGCCGATATTCTCATATTCCATAATAAGTCCGTTTTTGCTTTTATCTTTAGGTATGCCTAAGGCAACGGATGCGGAAATCAGCTCTCCTTTTTTATCTGATGAGATAGAGGCATAGGCAACAGGCACAAGATCGCCGGGCGGCAATACTATATTTTCCTTATATCTGCAATTCGGAGGCAATATAGAACTCATTTTTACAAGATTAACGTTGCCCACTCCGCTTTTTAATAGTGCTGTATCAAACGCATTGAGCTGACTTATGCTTTCACCATATGCGCATTTAAGCGAATATATATTGGGAGTTTGATTAAACATCTGTTATTTTCTCCTTGGATTCTATATATGTGCTATTTTTTGTGATGTTTGGTTATTCTGCGGCTTAAAATGCAGATTATCTATATCAAGAACACCGCGCAATACTTCTCGTTCCTCTGTATGTGAAGGATTCATCATTTTTTTTAGGTATTTATGGGCTTTCCAGGGATCAGCCGTTTCTCCGCATGTAAAAAAATCAACAGCTGCAAAACCGTATTCCGGCCATGTGTGTATAGCAAGGTGCGATTCGGCTATTATCACCACTCCGCTTACACCGAAAGGTTTAAAATGTCTAAAAGATGAGGAAATTACCGTAGCATTGGATTCTACTGCTGCGGATTTTAAAAGTTTCTCAAGTGTTGATAAATCATTTAAAAGTTCACTGTCACAGTCAAAATATTCCGCCAAAATGTGTTTTCCGAGCGCTTTCACTCATGTGTCCTCCTTATTGCTGTATAGCATTGCAGATACTGCCTGTACTGCAAGATCGACTTTTATCACCAAAATATAAAAATGTCAAAATATTTTATGTCTATATTAAAAGAAAACGGACAATAAACCTATTGACAAGAAACGTTGTTGTATATATAAACTTTACTAATGTTATGGGGCTGTAGCTCAGCTGGGATGAGCGCTTGGCTGGCAGCCAAGAGGTCAGGGGTTCAATCCCCCTCAGCTCCACCATAAATAAAATATAGGGATTGTTGAAATGAGCAGTGGCGTGTTGGATGATAAGATTAGAGACAGATTGGATGACTTAGGAAAAAAGGCAAAAGATACAGATGTGAGCAAATTAATGCAAAATGCCAGAGAAAAAATAAACAATATTGCAAATAATCCATCTGAATATGCAGCGGAAATGATAAAAAAAATAACACTTGCATATGACATGGTTTTGTCCTGGCATAAAAAAGAGTATAATTTCCCGTTTAAAACCGTATCGGCGTTAATAGCTTTGCTTATCTATTTTATTAATCCCTTTGATATTATACCGGATTTTATCCCTTTAATCGGATATATTGATGACGTTGCAGCTATAGCTATAGTTTTTAGAATAATAGAAAATGATTTAAGAAAGTTTGCTTCTTATAAAAACTTAGACCTAAAAGAATACGGTCTGGAAGACTGATATAAATGGC
>CAZOGA010000171.1:0-2540 GCA_964579095.1 uncultured Desulfurellales bacterium | reverse complement strand
TATTGAAAAAAAAGGTAAAGTTGATTTTTATAGGAAGTATATTACGTCAATTTTTTCTGCCGGCGGCTTAAAATGCGCAGGATAAGCTGTTAAATTATAAAAATCGTAAATCCGGATTGTTCTCTATTGCACCGCATTTTTCAGCATAATCAAAAAATAGTTTAATGGACTTTATTTTGTCAGCATTCAGATCATAAGATATATTGTTTTTGAGATAGTTTTCACATTCTATTAAGCTTAATAAGCTGCTGTTTTTACAGAAATTTCCGCATATTTCTCTAATATGTGCTTTGCCCCAATCTTTTGACTCTATAAATAGATCAACGATGCTGCTCGATATATCTTTGTTGGCTACCCATGTTGCAAAAACAAACGGCAGTGATGTCATTTCATACCATTCAACAGCCAAATCAACAATCTCCCCGTAGGGCTTTTCTAATTTTTTAAGCGCATTGTCTCCTATTAAAAGTTCACAGTCCGCATCACCATCATAGGTATAATCCGCATTGATGCCGTACTTAAATTTAAAAAGCACCTTTGTTAATGCAACGGATGTGTTGGAATTGGCATCTAATTTGACTTTTTTCACATATCTAATAGGTTTTTTAAGCATAAATATAACGCTTTTTACACGCTCGTTGCTTGATATGCAGGCCTCCGGCAGTAATTTGTATTTGGAAGATTTTGTATATTCTACTATGGGCACATTGCCTATACTGACCTTATTATTTCTCAAAAGATTGGCACAGACCGACGGCGGAGCCGATATAAAGGTCATATTATTATCTATAATCTTATTTTTAACGGCGTAATAAAGCGGTATGGCATTAAGAAATTCAACCAGGGCAACTCTCATAACGGCAGTTAATATACCATATTAATAAAACTATTACAATCTATAATCATAGAATTTCTTGCATTTGTTAACTTATTATATACACTTGCCGGCTATGGATAAGAATCATCTTAAAGGCATTTTGAGCGCTGTTTTAGCCGCTATGTTTATGGGCAGCCTGGGTATCTTTGTTAAAAATCTGCCGATTTCCCCTATTGTGATAACATTTTTTAGACTGTCTTTTGCCGCTGTGTTGATTTTTTTAACTATCCTGATACAGGGCAATGTTAAAGAACTGAAAAAGATGCCCTCAAAAGAACTATTTTTAAGCGGTTTTTCTTTATCGGCCAGTATAGTATTTTATATAATCGCTATTCAGAAAACTTCAATGTCCAATGCGGTGTTTTTGCTGTATCTCGGACCGATATTTGCATCGCTGATAGCTTTTTTGTTTCTCGGCGAGGATCTAAAGGGTATAGATCTGATCTCTTTATTTATGGCTTTAATAGGCATACTGTTTGTGCTGAAATTTAAATTTAATATAGAAAAGGATGAATTAGATGGAATAATATACGGTATTTTATCCGGTATTTTTTATGGTATACTTATAGTATCAAACAGAATGATAAAATGTGATGTTCATTTATTAACGAGAGGATTCTATCAATTTGTCATAGGATCTTTAATTTTGATGCCTGTGTGTATCAGTTTATTTAAAACGGATGTCATTTTGAAAAATATAAAAATTCTTCTTGCCATAGGTTTTGTTAATGGTTTTCTCGGTATAACATTGATGTTTAATGCCATTAAAAATTTAAAAAGTGTCGAGTATGGGATATTTTCATACTTAGAGGTTCTCTACGCAGTGTTGTTCGGTGTTATATTTTTCTCGGAAACGGCAGATATCTTTAAGATAACCGGCGGTATATTCATTTTGTCTGCAGGCTTGCTGCAGGTGCTGAAAAATCTCAAAAATAAGGTGTAGGGACGAATTTTCCCAACGACCCGCACTACGTAAAAGTGCATGATGCGAACTAAAAAGTCGGCGGGGAGTTAACCCATATAACAGTTGTTTTTTCGCTGTTTGAGGGGTTTTCCCACCTATGCGGCAGGTTGGATTTGTACATTCCGGAATCACCTTCGCTAAGGTTGTATTTTTTACCGTTAACTTCAAGGTTCAGTCTGCCCTCAACAACTAAAAAAAACTCTTCCCCATTATGCGAATGCGGCGTGTCTCCGCTTTTAGAATTAGGATCCATATGCACGCATAGAGCCTCCAAAGATGTTTCTGAATATCTTGGCCGCAGAAGTTCGTATGTTACCTTTGATCGTCTATTGCTGAATGTTCTTCTATTGCCCTTTTTTACTATAATGGAATCTCCGTTGCTGCTGTTGTCCTCATCAAATAAACTTATAATATTTATTTCTAAAGCGTCAGATATTTTTCTTAAACTTGATATAGTCGGAGACACTAAATCGCGCTCAACCTGTGATAAAAATCCCAATGAGCAGTGTGATAATTTGCTCAAATCTCTCAGGGTTAAATGTTTGCTTTTCCTTAAATATTTTATTTTTTCTCCCAATTTCATACCGTTTCATTTATAGAACATTTTTATATTATTTTCAAGATTTTTATACATTTCGGAACTTTATGAGACCACTGCATAATATATGGTTTCTTGTCAAGTTCTTGAAACGAATATGA
>CAZOGA010000170.1:0-2581 GCA_964579095.1 uncultured Desulfurellales bacterium | reverse complement strand
CATATCCTTTTTGCCTGAATCCGCCGCGAATTTAATAATAAAATGTCCGCCGAAATACCCATCTTTTACCAAATCAGTTGCAAAATATCCATTTTGCCTCATAATGTTTGATATTTTTAAGAGAATTGACTTGCGAAGTGCTTTATCATTTGTGGCGTAATCTTGTCCTTCGGCTTTTGCTATTTCCTGAAAAACATCCATTACTATGCCAACCTGCACAAATACATAACCGCTTTTTGTTGAGAAAGCATTAAATCCGCCATTGATTATTTTATTCAAATATCTTGTTTTTATTTCAAGAATCAGCAAATCGGGCTGCAGCCACTCCATATCAACATTATCATCTATTTTATCTTTTTTGGTTTCATCTCCGCCAAGAGACTTTTCCAATTTATGCTGTTCTATATACGGGTCTATAGAAGGTGCGTCGTCTGTCTCCGTTTCCTCTATCTCAGTAGCCTGTTTCGTCTGTTCATCTGTTCTTGTATTGCCTTTTTCTTCTGTTTTATTATTATCTGTAGATGAACTTTCGTTTTCTTTATTGTCGGGTGAGACATTATCATCGCTCTTTTCCTCTGCTTTCTTTTTTTCGTCTTTATTTTTTTTCTTCATCCGGGCAACAATAATATTATTCACTTCTAACTCTCTTACTCTCTGATCAGCGCTTTTAAGTTTATATGCAAACGTGCCTTCTTTGGGCGATTGATGATGTTTTACAATAGCACTACTAACATCTTCTGCACATTTCAAATCATTAAAACCGTCTATAGTCTGTAATACGTATAAACTTTTTTGCGGATGAGCGCCTGTTGAATAACTATCATCATCGTAATATTTTTGTATTTTACCAATATCGTGTCCTAATCCTGCTATTATATCTTTTGGTATTAAGAATGGAGCGAAATTATCCCTTCTCATCATTTCTTCTGCAACGTGGACAGAATGCTCTGCAAGCGTTACCTGTGATAATATATTGTATTCATTAAGTTTTGATTTTTTTCTGTTTTCATCAGGTTCACCTGTCCTAAATTTTTGAACAACAGAAGGGACATTGCCGTCTCTATCAAGCATTTCCAATAACTTAATAATAACTTTCTTTGCAGGAGTCGACTCTTTTAATTTTAATCGAATGTATTTATCATAAAATTCTTGCAAAACACTATTATTAAATTCTATCTCTTCCTTTTTGTTGCCCTGTGGCATAGTTTTGAGCAACTCTTCTCTTGTTTTTTCTATTAAACTATTTTTATATTCTTTTATCGATTCTTCATCAAAGCACTCAACACGCCATATCCTGCTTAGCTCTTCGAGTGTTATTTTTTGAGTTTTTACTTCTGACTTAATATCTTGAGAAGCCTTATATACAATATAGAATATTACACATAGCATAACAGCGATAATTCCCATTCCTATTATATAAACCATTTTATTTTCCTTTTATATTAGGTTTAGGAAATTCTACTTGTAAATAAGCCTTTGATGTGTCTTCCGTTACCCCTTTATACATACCGTCGTATGTTGTTAAAAAAAATTGTCTCGGTTTCAGCTGTAAAACTTTTTCACTTTTTACAACATCTTCTTCAGATTCCCTCGAAGTTATGCTCCCTCCTGCACCAAGTATAGGCGAATATATTTTCTGTTTACCGAAAAAACCTGATACATATTCGGCAGTAGTCGTATCAGGCACTCTCATAAATATTTTTGTATTTGTATTATCTAAAATGGAATTACCCTTATCCTTTCCAAGTTCCGCATATATCTGGTTAACTGATTGACAAAAACCGTGTATCCAGACGTTAGCACCGCCGCCTTTGGCAAAAAAGTCATCTATTCTGTTGTATAAAACATTCTGTGCCTCATCTATATATATAGACAAAGGCGGATTAACCTTCTTGCCGCTCGAGAAGATTCTACCGACAAATGACTGTATCATAGACAATATAACTTTGCCGACAGTAAAAGCCGCTCTCGATGTTAGCAGAGAACCAAGATGAACAACCAATATAACAGATTTTCCTTTCTCTAAATAACGGATAAATCTGTTTGAATCGGCTGTACCTATTATCCTACCCACATTACCGCTTGTTAATTCGGTAAGCGTAACCCTTAATGATGAAGAAACCTTTGAATAGTAATCCTGAGGCGAATTTAGAATACCCTGCAAATCCCTTACAAGCTGCACAGACTTCTCGTCTTTTAAACTACTGATTTCCTCTTTTATTTTTTCAAGGGATTCGTGCGTTATACTGTTTTTTATATCAAGTAAGTTGAAACTATAGCTTTCATTTAACTCATTGGATTTCATAAGCAGACTGTTAACTACTGCAAGACTTATCTCATAAGCAACATTATAAAAGAAAGGCTCTCTGCCTCCTTCAACACCGCTTACGATATGAGCTACAAGCTCCTCCGGCATATAATAGTGGCTTAACGGGTCTAAAACTGCTGAATATTCAGGGAATATAGGAGTAACAAAGACAAGCTCGTTAGTGCGTTTTGTTTCCATAGCAACCTGAACTATTTTAGAAAATAGATCTATATCTCCCTTTGGGTCGATTGCTACAACGGAATAACCTTTTCG
>CAZOGA010000169.1:0-2588 GCA_964579095.1 uncultured Desulfurellales bacterium | reverse complement strand
GAAATTAAAGCAGTTTCATGAGGGCTTGCCTCAAACAGTTGAGATTTTCCCCTTACGTGAACATTAAAATTTGTCTAAAATTCATATTCGTTTCAAGAACTTGATAAGAAACCATATATTATGCAGTGGTTTCATTATAAGCATTTTAAGCTGACAACGCTGATAATTTTTGCGAAAAGGCCAGTTAATAATTGACCTTACGCTTTTAAATTTGAATTGCCTTATCACAATATCTTAAAAATTTTGTAATTTTTTAGTTGTTTGACTTTGTTTTCCGATTGTATATAATCCGTTCGTTATGAAACTTATTGATGCTGAAATTGGCAGGAAGTACAAAATCGTCAGCATATCCGGCGGTTTTTTATCAAAGGGAAGACTATTAAGACTGGGAGTCACGCCCAACAGCATAATAGAGCTAAAAAGAATTGCTCCATTAAGCGGTCCTTTAATGGTTAAGGTGAACGGATCAGATATTGTTATCGGCAGAGGCGTGGCAAAAAAAGTTATTATAGAGGAATATGTTTGAAGCCTTTAAAAATCGCATTAATAGGCCAACCCAACTGCGGTAAAAGCACGCTTTTTAATCAAATAGCCGGTTATCGCAGCTTAACGGCAAATTTTCCGGGAGCTACAGTTACATATATCAAAGGCAAAACCTATATAGATAATGATTTGGTAGAGGTCATAGACCTTCCGGGCACATACTCTTTAAGCTGGTATGACGACGCGGAAAAAGAAGCCGTTAAAGCCCTGTTTTCTATGGATATAGATGTAATCGTTAATATTGTAGATGCTTCCACATTGATAAGAAGCGTAGAGATGACACTTGAATTAATGTGTTTGGGCAAACCTATGGTAATGGCGCTGAATATGATGGATGAAGCGGAAAAAAAGGGTATAGTTATAGACGTACAAAAACTTTCCGATACGCTCGGTATTAAAGTTGTACCCATGATTGCAAAAAAAGGCAAAGGCGTTAAAGAACTGCTTCAAACTTTAAAAGATGCATCCCCGCCTATTAAAGAATGTGTATATTCTAAAGAAATAGAAGATGAAATAGGAGACTTAGAGCGGTGTATAGGTAAAAACATCAAGGATAAAAACTGGCCCGTTAAAATGATGGCTATAAAGTCAATAGAGGGCTTCAAGCCTATAACTGAAATGGTTGAGAGCACACCCTGCAAAGATGACCTGCTCAAAGCTCGGGAATGTTTGAACAATGGCGATAAAATTGAAAAGGAACGGCATGCTCTTTGCATGGATATCTTTGAAGATAGTGCAAAACTGGAAAAAACGCAAATAAAAGATACTGAGGAAAAAATTGATTCTGTTCTTATGCACCCTGTTTTGGGTTATTTGGTCATGTTTGCCCTGTTTTTGGGTGTATTTTATGTTGTTTTTCAGGGCGGAACCCCCGTAGAAAATATCTTCATAAATATTTTCGATAAAATAGATAAATTTCTTGCTTCCGCTATTCCCAATAAATTTGAATTTAGCATAACAAAAGGCGCGGTGGACGGCATAGGTGCTGCAATAGGAATAGCTTTGCCCTATCTCGTTCCATTTTTATTCATTATATCGTTTTTCGAAGATGTCGGTTATTTGCCTCGTGTGGCTTATTTAATGGACTCAGTGCTGCATAAAATGGGTGTGCATGGAACAAGTGTTATCTCATTTGTCATTGGATATGGATGCAGCGTTCCTGCTATTATGGCAACACGTATTTTAAAGAGTAAAAAAGAAAAGATAATTACTGCATTTTTGGCGTCTTTAATTCCATGCTCAGCAAGAAGCACCGTTATAATGGGCCTTGTAGGTTATTTTTTAGGGTATATGTATGTTATCCCTATATACATATTTAATCTCGTAGTTATAGTAATAAGCGGCATGATTTTAAAGAAACTTTTGCCGGGTATTAGTCCGGAAATGGTGTTTGATATTCCGCCCTATAGAATGCCTTCTTTAAAAAACGTTATTTTAAAGACCTGGCTTAAGGTCAAAGATTTTGTTTATATCGCAGTTCCCCTGCTTGTCGCCGGCAGTGTTTTGCTGGCTGTTATTTCCTACTATCATTTGGACAATTCCATAAATATGGTATTTGAGCCGCTCTTAAGCGGATTTTTGGGTCTGCCGGCAGCTGTCGGCGTTGTGTTAATCTTTGGAATTTTCAGGAAAGAATTAACGCTCCTGATGCTTTATCAGGCTCTCGGCTTATCTTCTCCTGCTTTAATAAATACGGTTATGAGCACGCAGCAGATGCTTGTGTTTACAACATTTGTTATGTTCTACATACCGTGCGTCGCGACAATCGCCGCTTTAAAAAAAGAGGTCGGATTGAAATATTCTGTTTATATAACGGCAGGAACATTCATGCTTGCCGTAGTGTTGTCTTATTTTGTCAAAATTATAACCTCTATCATATAACCTAATTGACAAATGAATGACTTTTCACATTGCGGATATGTCAGGTTGAATAATGAGCTTTGCACACACGCAAAGCTTAAACTCAGCAGCTGCAATGAATGTATAAAATCCTGTGTAGCGGATGCAATCCATTTTGAAAATTACCGTCTATACATAGATAAAAA
>CAZOGA010000168.1:0-2593 GCA_964579095.1 uncultured Desulfurellales bacterium | reverse complement strand
TGCCTAAATCATCTATTTCTTTTCTTGTGAAATCCGCGGAATTTTTAGCGTTTAGACCATATACCAAACCGCCTGAGTTGGCAACAGAACTGAATACTTTGAAACTTGTTGTTTTTGCTATATCTGTTAAATTTTTTAGCTCTAAACTGAATCTCATATCAGGTTTATCCGAGCCGAATCTATCCATAGCTTCGCTATAGCTTATTTTTTTAAATGGGGGTTTGACATCTACGCCAAGCGTTTCTTTAAATATACTTGAAATTATGCCCTCTGTTACATTCATAACATCATCTTCAGATACAAAACTCATTTCAAGATCAATCTGCGTAAACTCCGGCTGTCTGTCCGCCCTTAAATCCTCATCTCTGAAACACTTTGTAATCTGATAATATTTATCGAAACCCGAAATCATTAAAAGCTGTTTAAACAACTGCGGCGATTGGGGCAAAGCATAAAATTTACCTTGAGATAATCTGCTCGGCACAAGAAAATCTCTCGCACCCTCAGGCGTGCTTTTTGTCAGCATAGGCGTTTCTATTTCTAAAAAACCTTTTGAATTCAGGAATTTTCTTGCAGCAAACGACGCCTTATGCCTTGTAATCAAATTCTTCTGCATCCTTGGTTTTCTCAAATCGAGATATCTATATTTAAGCCTCAATTCCTCGTTGACATCTATATATTCCTCAATAGGAAACGGTAAAGCCTCACTTTCTGAAAATATCTTAATCTTATTAACCAAAACCTCGACTTTGCCTGTCTTTAGATTTTCGTTAACTGTTCCTTCCGGCCTGTGTCTAACATTGCCTTTTATACCTATACAATACTGGCTTCTAAGTGCATGCGCTGCTCTATGATTTTCTTTACTCTGTGTAGGGTCAAATACAATCTGAACTATGCCTTCCCTGTCTTTTAAATCTATAAATACAATTCCGCCGTGATCTCTCCAATTCTGCACCCATCCGAACAGTGTAACTTCGCTGTCTATATCATTTTCAGTAACATTGCCACAATAATGTGTTCTTGATAAACCCTCTATCGCCATTACTTCACCTCATTTAAAAAAGCTTCCAAATCATATTCGCTCTGTTTTGATTCAAGCAAATTTTTTACTATAACTTTATTATTATTTTTTTCATTTTCCCCTATTATAACAGCGAACTCAGCATTCATCTTATTTGCTTTTTTCATCATGCTCTTTAAGCTTCTTCTTTCATACTCAACGTATACCTTTTTATCTATACCTCTCAGCTTATTCGCCAAATATACAGCATATTTATCCACATCCAAATTAGCAACATAAAAATCTATTTTATTCTTTGGATAATTTTCTATAAGTTCAATCAGCCTCTCTTCCCCGGCAGCAAAACCAGTTCCAGGTGCAGGTTTTCCGCCCAGCTGTTCAATTAGATTATCATATCTGCCGCCTGCTGACACTGTTCCCTGAGATCCCAGCTTATCGGTAATTATTTCAAAAACAAATTTTGTATAGTAATCAAGCCCCCTGACCAACATAGGATTCTCTATAAAATTTATACCAAAATCGGTAAGTTTTTCTTTAACCGAATCGTAATGTGACCTACAAGCCCCGCATGCAAATTCCGTAATATTGGGTGCGTTCCTGGCAATCATCCTGCAATGTTCATTCTTGCAGTCCAATATTCTTAAAGGATTCCTATATAATCTCTTTTGACAGTCACTGCACAGTTGAGACCTATATTTTTCAAAATAATTTTTAAGCGCTTCCATATAACTCGGACGACATTTCTCACAGCCTATATTATTTATTTCTATACGCACGTCATTAATACCTAAATTTTTCAGCAGCGCCTTATTAACATAAACAACTTCTGCATCAACGGCAGGCTCATTTATTCCGAAAACCTCAATGCCTATCTGGTGAAATTGCCTGAGCCTCCCTTTTTGAGGCCTTTCATATCTGAACATAGGACCTATATAATAATATTTTTTAAATACCGACAATTCCAAATGGTTGTCTATATATGCCCTGACTGCACCTGCTGTGCCTTCGGGTCTCATTGTTATGGATTCATCATTCTTATCCAAAAACGTATACATCTCTTTTTCAACTATATCTGTAGTTTCGCCCACGCTTCTTTTAAACAGTTGAGTTTTTTCTAATATAGGAGTCCTGATTTCCCTAAAACCAAATGATTCTATTGTGTTTCTTGCTGTAGCCTCCAAAAACTGCCATTTATCTATATTATCTGAAAGTATATCTTTAAAACCCCTTAGAATTTCCACTTCACACTCCTTTTACTACCCATCGAGTGAGTATGAATATATAAGTTATTTTGTCAAGAAAAACACATAGTCTTAGCTATAACAAGCAGATCGAAACTTCCGCAAAAACTGGCAAAAAAGCTCATATACCCTTATAGATATAGTCTTTATCGGTTTTTTATCTATATTTTTTATCAGCTCACTCTATGTCGGCATGGTTTTCTTATTTTGACGGAAAGGAGAAAATAAAGAGCAACTGACCTTACACAAAAATTATCAGCGTTGTCAACTTAAAGCGCTTATCTTTGTCTGTCTCACATCCTTAATTTAAAATTTATCATTTATAATCTAA
>CAZOGA010000167.1:0-2606 GCA_964579095.1 uncultured Desulfurellales bacterium | reverse complement strand
GCTGCCCTGCTTGAAAATTGACCTTACGCAAAAATCACACTTGAGTAAATACTTAACATTCAAGTTTTTTTGCATTGAGTATAAAAGATGTGATTTTGTTGGGTAGGTTATGTGCAGCTGTGAATTAAAAAAGAAGCTTTAGGACTATCCAGTTAAAATTGTATTGTGAGCAAATAAAGAAATTAAATGACATTGTGAGCAATACAATTTTAACTGGATATACAAGCCCTTAGAATTTTGGATTATAAATGATAAATTTTAAATTAAGGAAGTAAGATAGACAAAGATAATCTTAAAGCGCTTATTATGCTTATTCACAATATCCCTTTCTTCCTTGATCTATTCATAAGCATAATAAGCATTTTAAGTTGACAACGCTGATAATTTTTGCGAAAAGGCCAATTATGAATAAAAAATGAATATAGGGATGGTGATTTTATGAAGAATGTTTCTTTGGTCCTGGGCGGCGGTGCGGCAAGAGGATATGCACATATAGGTGTAATCAACGTATTGGAAAAGCATGGATATAAGATAAAATCAATTTCAGGAACATCAATAGGTTCTCTTATTGGCGGTTTATATAGTGTCGGCGCTCTTGATGCATATATCGATTGGGTTAATAACTTGAGTAAACTGGATATGGTTAGATTATTGGATTTCGTTGTCGGTTATAGCGGCATCATAAAAGGCGAAAAGATATTTGCTGTTCTAAAAGATATGATAGGCGATATAAACATAGAAAATCTGCCTATAAAATATACGGCTGTGGCAACGGATATTACTTCAAAGAGAGAAGTGTGGTTTCAAAAAGGCGATTTGCTCAGCGCAATTAGAGCATCTGTTTCAATACCATCCGTCTTTACGCCGGTTGAAAAAAATGGACATTATTTTGTGGATGGCGGGATATTGAATTTATTGCCTATATCTCCGGTTACATCCGACATGAATGATCTGATAATAGCCGTTGATTTGAATGCTGATATTTCGAATAACTATAAAATTAATTTAACATCAGATGAGATAAACCGGCAAACCGGTCTTAAAACACGTTTCTTTGAGCTATGGAAAAAAAGCAAAAATCCCTTAAAGAATAACAAAGAAGGCATTTTTGATATAGCGAATATATCCATAGTGATGATGCAAAACCTTATTACAAGATATAAGATAGCAGAATATAAACCGGATATTATTATAAATATATCGAGAAGTTCATGCGAATTATATGATTTTCATAAATCTAAAGAGATGATAGAAATAGGCAAAATTGCAGCAGAAGACACAATATGTAAATTTGAAAACAGTAATAACTAATCGCTCAGCTTTTTAGAAAATAGAAAGCCTATTAATAATAAAAATGTTGTGAACATATACAACACATTATATCCCAGCATTTTCAAAATAAAACCGCCCGGTATTGCAAAAAACAGACCAATGGATGTTAAATTTGCCTGCAGCGCAACATAAACAGGTCTTTTATTTTCAGGTGCTATGATTAAGATCAGGTTTGATGTTGATAGTTTGAAACCATCTACACCCGCACCCAATAAGAAAAAGAAAGCTGCATATAAAAATGGAGTGTTTGCGAAAAACGCCATAATAAATGCTGCTATTATAAGCAAAAAAGATATCTGCATTATAAGTTTAAATCTCGGTGATAGTATGCCCCATATAATATTACCCAGCATAGCTCCAAACATTTGAACGGCAACAAATCCTCCGATTAGCCATCCTGCAAGATGAAATGTTGATTTTGCCTTTAAAATAACAAACGGCATAGAAAACAGATACGAATAACTGATTAATATTACCAATATTTGAATTTGAAGACGTTTATCTTCTTTTAAAATTATAAACGCATTTTTTAAAAAATCTGCAAAATGTTTTTCCCTTTTAGAGACCGTAAATTTTTCAGGTTCTTTTATACTGCCGAATGATATAAAACCAAGAGACATTATAAAAGCACTAACCATAAAAAGGTAGGCGTACGAGTTTGGCGGGTTGTAGTTTTGCAGAACAAATCCTGTAACACCGCCGCTGATTATTGCACCTAATCCTGCAAAAAAACGTTTTGCCGCTACGCTTCTTCCTCTATATCTATGCGTGAAAACCTTTGCCATTATTTCCTGGAAAAATATTGCCCCGAAACCTGCAGAAAGCGAAAATATAAAAAACCCAAAAGCCATAAACAGCAGCGTTGTGTTTGGATATCTATCTCCGAATATATATATGGACAATCCTATTGAAAACCAGCTTAAAAATCTAAAAAAGAAAACCAAACGCAGGTAAGGCATAACTTTTCTATAGCTTTGGGCATAAAATGCTGTGAATAGCTGCGCCAATATAGACCCGCCCTTAAGCAATGATGTAAATATGCCTATCAATATGGCGTTGCTGCTGAAATGTTCTATAATAATAGGCAAAACAGTAGAGGGCTCGGCTATTGTTATTGCTATGGATAGGAAAAAACCGTGGAGTATATTTTTTATATTGGACGAAAATCTGTCAACCATTAAGCTATAATAGAAAGATTTTGCTAAATTACAAACTATATTTTATGTAAATTTAAAATACTGATTCTGGCTCATATCTTTATCTTTTGCTTTTAA
>CAZOGA010000166.1:0-2608 GCA_964579095.1 uncultured Desulfurellales bacterium | reverse complement strand
TGGATATTATTGAAGGTTTTGAGCAGCCTGGCCATCAGTTATATGTCGGAGAAATAACCAACCGTCAGTTGGACCTCTACGAAAAGCTCGGAGTAAATCCTCCTCACTCGTTACAATAAGGGCGGGAGTGCAGGAGACTACAGGAAAAATGTACACAGTGATATCGGTAATCTTAAACTGGATATACCAAGAGACAGAGCTTAAAAATATCAGCCTCAATTAATAATCTCATTATCTTTGCTACGGCAGTAAACACACCATTCAATAATGATGGTTCATATAACATAGGGATTATGGAATCAGCAGTATATGCTTGAATTTTTAGTTATATTGAGATATATTAGAATGCGAGTATTTTATACAAATGAAATATATGATTGTTTATCTGCATCAAATTCGGAATTAAAAAAGTTCAACGTTTAATGGTAACCGGCAAAGTATAAAACAATATATTTAGAGGAGGTGCGGTATGAAACGCAAGGGCTTAATTATTATGCTAATGTTGGTTAGCATAATGTTGTTCACGTTCAGTGTTGAAGCAGCAGATGTAATTAAAATAGGAGTCCAGGCTCCGATTACAGGCAAACTTGCATCTGAAGGACAATCCATAGATAAAGCAGTAAGACTTATTGTCGGGCAGTATAACGCTAAAGGGGGTATTTTAGGGAAAAAAATCAAGGTTATTACGTGCGATGACGAAGGCGTCGCGGTAAAAGGTGCTATATGCGCCAGAAATCTTGTAAATAAAGGTGTCATAGCGGTAATAGGCTCTTATACATCTATGGCGGCAGAAGCAGCAGAATCAATTTATTACAAAGCACGGGTTCTCCAAACGAGCGACGGCACAAGTGATACTTTAGTGAAACATGGATATTGGACATTTTTCAGAAATTCATCTCCTAATAGTGCTGAAGCTAAATTTACGGCTGATTTTCTTATAAATAAACAGCATTACAAAAGAATCGCTATATTGTCAGACTATACATCATTTTCGATAGACCTATCCAACACCGTTATAAAAGATATTAAAAAATTAAATGGCAATATAGTTTATACGGGCAAAATTGAATCAGGCGCTCAAAATTTTACACCAGTTTTAACAAAAATTAAATCATATAATCCTGATGTAATCTATTTTAGTGGATTTTATACGGACAGCGGTCTTATTAGGCCTCAAATGCTGCAGCTTGGCATAAAGGCAGATTTCGTCGGCGGTGATGCAAATGATAATCCCGAGTTTCTTAAGCTTGCTGGAAAATCTGCTGTAGGATCATATTTGGTAAATGTTCCGCTCCCAAGCGTGTTACCTTATGATACAGCTAAAAAATTCTTAAAAGCCTACAGAGCTAAATACCATGAGGATCCTGCAAGCATTTGGACAGTTTTCAATGCTGATGGATTAAGGGCTATATTATATGCCATAGAGCAAACAAAATCTTTTGACACAAAGATAGTTGCAGATTATTTACATAACAAACTTAAAGATTTTCCCGGAATGACGGGACCTATGAGTTTTGCCAAAAATGGAGAAAGAACAGGAAGTGCTTATATGGCTTATCAAGTGCAGAAAAATATGAAATATAAAATAATCTACAGACATTAGAAAGTATATTGTGCAATAATGCTTATTTAATGATTAATAAACAAACTCATAGCCGGGGGTATTTTTACCCTCGGCATATATAACAATATTGCGGTTTAGCCACAATTAGGAGGGAAAAATTGGAAAAGATAAACGCACTGAGCAAACTGAAAATCACGGTTCTTGCAGAAGATTCTGTGCTCTATGACAGTCCGTATCTGGGCCAGCATGGCGTTTCATTTCTTCTGGAAGCAGAAACAGATAAGCATACAACAAATCTGCTTGTGGATGTCGGACAAAACTCTGTGGCTCTTCTTAAAAATATGGAGCTTATGAAAATTTCACCTTCTATTATTGACATGATAGTTATAACCCATTGCCATTACGATCATACACAGGGTTTAACAGATATTATCAAAGCAATAGGCAAAGATAATCTCCCGGTTATCGCACACCCTGAAATATTTAAGCTGAATTTTGTAACAGATCCATACTTAAGACATGTGGGTATGGTGAATAAAGATAAAGAAGAAAAGATTAAAGAAGCCGGAGGGATTCTGTTTCTTGCTAAAGAGCCGCTTCGCATAATGCCGGGTTTAACGACAACAGGAGAAATAGAAAGAGTTACGGATTTTGAAGAAATAGAACAAGAATTTAAAACTATAGAAAATGGAGCAATAAAAGATGATTTAATGATGGATGATCTATCCGTAGTGGCATCTATAAAAGAAAAGGGATTAATAGTAATTACGGGCTGCGCCCATGCCGGAATCATAAATATACTAAAACATTCAATTAAACTAACAAATGTCAATAAAATAGAAAGTGTGGTCGGGGGTTTGCATCTTATTGAAGCATCCGAGGAAAAAATTAAAAAAACGGTTAAAGGACTTTCACAATTTGATATTAACAAAATAGTTGCCGGACACTGTACAGGATTTAATGCTCAGGTTGAACTGCTTTTGGAATTTAAGGATAAATTTGTTCCTCTCCATACAGGTATGATATTAGAATTCTGAAATATGG
>CAZOGA010000165.1:0-2628 GCA_964579095.1 uncultured Desulfurellales bacterium | reverse complement strand
AATAAAGAAATTAAATGACATTGTGAGCAATACAATTTTAACTGGCTGTACAAACCTTTAGAATTTTGGATTATAAATGATAAATTTTAGATTAAGGAAGTAGGAGAGACAAAGATAATCTTAAAGCGTTCATTATGCTTATTCACAATGTCCCTTTCTTCCTTGATTTGTGAATAAGCATAATGAACGCTTAAGATGACAACGCTGATAATTTTTTGTTTGCTTTTCTACAATTTAAAAAAACAAGAAGGGCGTGGTTTTAAACCGAAACGGGTAGGGTGTGTGGCATTTTAAATAAAACTATGTTATATTGGGGAAATGCGGCGGGAGAAAAAATTTTTTCTAAAATATTACACCGGCATACTATTGTTCACGGCTGTTATCATTAGCATATCAGGACTACTATTTTTAAATAAGCATCAACCCTCGATGCACAATATAAGCTCTGCGGAACAACTGCAGAAAACGTTTAACGCCCTGCATAATGACGGTAAAAATATAGAACCTTACATAATTAATCGTCTTCCGAAAGATTTTGACAAACTTCCTACAGATAAAAGGAAAAAATTATTTATAGAAATACTGCTGCCTATAGCATTGTCCATCAACAAGCAAATTGAAACGGAGCACACTTTATTGATTAGCATAAATAACAAAATAAAAATGCATAAAACGTTAAGTAAGCCGGAATATTCATTTTTAGAAAAGGAAAAAAGAAATTATAAGACAAATGATATATATCGGCTTATAAAAAGGGTTAATACAGTTCCAGTCAGCCTGATGTTGGCACAGGCTGCCGTTGAATCCGGATGGGGATCATCGAAATTTGCTATATGTTATAATAATATATACGGTATTCACAGAAAACATCAAAATGCCGGAAAACCTATTGTTATGATTTATAAAAATTTAAAAAACGCTGCATACGAATACGTTATGAACTTAAATACAAATATGGCATATAAAGATTTTAGAGATGCGAGATATAAAATGGGCAAAAAGCAGGATCCCTATGCACTTGCAAGTTATTTAAGTATGTATTCCATAAGACGCAGCAAATATATAATTATGATACAAAACATCATGTCAGCAAATAGAATGACAGCATATGACGATTTTCGGCTTAGGGGGCATAAGATGAGTCAAGAATAGATCCTGCAAAATCCAAAGCTTCTTGTTTTGTGTGTATATTGCCTAAAATTTCTGCTTTTTTTACAGTTTTGAGTATTTTTCTTAATTCATAACCTGATATATTAAAATGTTCAATTAGATCATTTCCGTTTATAATGCTCTTTCTTTCGATGAGAACTTTTAGATGATTATAATAATAACAAGTCATTTCCTTTAGAAATTCTATATAATATTCTCTATTATCTGCACTTATCTTACCTTTGGCAAGTGTATCTGCTAATGCAAAAAACAGGAGATCTACACCATGATCTCCATATTCCATAAAAAAGTCCGCAGGTATATCATCTTTGTAAAGGGATTTTTTCCATAAAGAATAAAAATATGCCGGTTCTACATGCTTTACAATAAAAAATCTTGTTAATTTGCATATACGTTTTCCAAAAGGATATTTCTTGGCATATTTATTGAAAATATCTAGACTTTTTAATTCATGATTGGGAAAATGTGCATGTCCTGCACCATCTATAATCTTAGAATATGGTTTTCCGGAATCATGGAATAGAGCAGCGAGTTTCATAGCCGTTATTATGTTTGTTCCATTCTCTATTATATGTATCAAATATTTCTTATAACATTTTCCCAATATGCGCTCGAGCCTGTTGTACGACCACTCTATAAAATTATAAACACTCAAAGAGTGTGTTTTTACATCAAAAAGATGGTGCTCGCTTTGTATACATCCATTCGTCATCATTAAATCTTCAAAAATGCTGTCAATAACACCCACTTTATCCATAATTAAAATATATGTAAACGTCCGGTTCAGTGCAAAAAATCTTTTTAGTTCTTCCACAATACGCTCTTTGGAAACTTTTTTTAACATATCTGTATACTGTTTTGCCTGAGTAATTGTTTTAGGTTCCATATCAAATCTAAACAGCGCCGCCAACCTGAATGCCCTTAAAATCCTTACAGGATCATCCAAAAAAGAACGGGCATAGTTAGCCCTTATTATTTTCTTTTCAATGTCCTTGATGCCGCCTTGAGGATCTATGATTTTATTGGCGCTTAGATCATATGCCATGGAATTTATGCTGAAATCCCTTAGAGCCAGGTCATAATCTATCGTCTCTCCGCGCGGCTCTGTTACATCTATATTTTTTAGTTTGCAGAATATACGGTAAGTTTTTAATTTTTTATTATATTTAATGCATTTACAATCCATGCTATCTGAAAATTTCTCGGTTATTTTATCTATATTGCCGAATATAACAAAATCATAGTCCCTCACCTCTCTGCCCATAATATAATCTCTGACCGCTCCGCCGACCAAAAATAGTTCGGCATTTTCATCTTTGGCTATTTTATGCAGAGTTGCGATATACAAATCGATAATATCCTGTTTCATAAATGTAATTATATATTAAAAATCGCGGAAAATAAACCATATTTTAATTCGGTTTTCCTTCCCGCATTAGGTTGTTTGTTCTGTTTCTT
>CAZOGA010000164.1:0-2638 GCA_964579095.1 uncultured Desulfurellales bacterium | reverse complement strand
TTTTGGGGTATGCTTTTGCTGTTTGTGCGTGGAAGTTTGTTTTGCCGAAGCTGGAGGTTGATTTGGGGTTCTGGAAGCCCACGATAAAGGAGGCGTTGCCGTTTTTTTTATCTGCTGTTTTTTCAGTAATTGCCTTTAGGATTGATATAGTTATGCTTTCGATGATGAAAGGCGATATAGTTGTTGGGTGGTATAGTGCTGCGTACAGATTAATGGAAGTTTTAATGTTCATTCCTGCTACTTTTGTAGGTTCAATTTATCCTGTTCTTTCTAATTTTTACGTATCATCACAAGAGTCTTTGAAAGTGACATATCAAAAATCTTTTAAATATCTATCTATTGCAGGTTTACCTATTGCAGTGGGAACGACACTTTTAGCTGATAAAATCATTTTAATTATTTATAAGAGTGGTTTTGTTCATTCAATAATTGCGCTGCAAGTTCTTATTTGGACAATTCCAATTATTTTTTTGACTTATATGTTTGGTACAATGCTTGCATCGATAGATAGGCAAACTTTAACTTTAAAAATCCTGCTTTTTTGCATGTCACTAAATGTAGTGATAAATCTAATGCTCATTCCGAGATATAGTTATGTGGGGGCAGCTATAGCAACTGTAATCACAGAATTATTAGCATTCATACTATGTTATTATTTCCTTTCCAAATTTATTTGCAAAATCCCAATCTATAAATTCATTGCGAAGCCTATGATGGCAAGCGCAATAATGGGCTTATTTATTCTTTACTTTGCTAAAGCGAATTTCTTTTTATTAGTTTTCTTTTCAATATTGGTATACTTTTTCATTTTGATTCTTATAGGTACACTTAAAAAAGATGAAGTTGATTTATTCAGACAAGTATTAAGACGGGAGGTGGACAAATAAATGATGATGAATCAAGTAATGAGGTATATTCCAATTATAAATATTTTAAAAAAACATGGTCATCTAAGATATGGAATAAAAATTTTGGAAGTTGGAAGTGGTCCAAATGGTATCGGTGATTATATTCAATTTAAATTTGTCGGATGTGATATAAAATTTGGAGGAAAGATAAATCCAAATTTACTGCCTATCATCAGCTCATCAGAACAACTGCCTTTTAAAGATAACAGTTTTGAGGTTGTAGTTTCGTCTGATATGTTAGAGCACATAGATCATAAAAAAAGAGCAAAAGTTATAGATGAATTAATAAGAGTATCAAAGTATCAAATCATAATTGGTTGCCCATGCGGTAAGAAATCCGAAGGCTATGAGCAAAAAATAGCTTTATGGTATCAGCTCACTCGTAGAAAACATCCTGATTGGTTATCTGAACATTTTGAAAATGGACTGCCATCTGAAAGTGAAATATTGCAAATAATAAGGAAATATAATTTATATTATTCAATTTTAAACAACGAAAATGTTGTTATTCACATGATAATTATCATGTTTGAATCTATCCCTATAGTTGGAGAAGTTGCAAACAAATTAGCAAGACTATTTCTAATTGGTAATAATATCAATCTTTATATTACTAAGCTTCTAAGTTTTGGAACTCCATATCGGAAAATATTTGTAGTATTAAAAAGGATGGATTTATAAGTATGAATGAAATAGAAATCAGTGTAATAATCCCTACATATAATCGTAAGGATGTATTGATTAAGTGTTTAAAAGCTTTATTTTGTCAAAGTTATTCAAAAAAATATGAAATTCTTATTATAGATGATGGCTCTTCCGACAACACTGAAAAAGTAGTCGAAGAACTACAAAAAAATGCTCCTATTGAGCTGCGATACTTCAAACAAGAAAACAAAGGGCCTGCGGCAGCAAGAAATATTGGGATAAAAAATGCAAATGGCGATATAATCCTTTTTATAGGTGATGACATTATCGCCAGTTCTGAATTACTGGAACAGCATATGCTCTTTCATCGCAAATACTCAGAGAGCGTATTTGCAATATTGGGATATACAACATGGCATCCAGAAATAAAAATAACTCCTTTTATGTATTGGTTGGAACATGGGGGACCGCAGTTCGGGTATTATAAATTTAAACATGAAGAAGAAGTAAATGCATTCTGGACGTGTAATATTTCTTTAAAACGAGATTATATGTTAAAAAATGGCATTTTTGACGAAGATTTTCCCTATGCAGCTCACGAAGATACTGAATTAGGATATAGGTTGCAAAAGAAAGGTTTGCGGACGATCTTTAATAAAAATGCTGTTACTTATCATTATCACCCAACTGATATAAAAAAGTACTGTTATCGCCAGAAGCTTGTTGGTAGATCTGCTGTGATTTTAAATAGAAAGTATACATCGGTTTTTGAATTACCTAAACCTAAGGTTTGGAAAAGAATACCTTGGAATGTTCTTAAACCCGCTATTCCATGTCTAGAAAAATTTACATCATGGGTAGATCAAAGAGGTATAACGTTTCCTTACCTTGTATATGCTGTAATTATGGGATACTATTACCAAGTAGGGATCAGGGAAATGCTTAATGAATATGCAAAGGATGTGGTAAGAACATGAATCACAAAACCCCCAACCCCACCCCCCGATCATACATCAAGCAAGACACCACCCCGCCCCCAACCCCATACGCACCCACTGGACCCAACCACAAGCTGCCCGCGGGCA
>CAZOGA010000163.1:0-2698 GCA_964579095.1 uncultured Desulfurellales bacterium | reverse complement strand
AAAAAAAAGAAAACAGATATATAAGGTCAGTTATAAAAACTTTATTGTGATAAAAATTCTGTTAATTGAAGACGATAAGGATTTAGGAAAAGCAATCAAAACTTTTTTATCCAAACAAAGATATAAGGTAGATTGGTTTGAGAATGCTCAAGGGCTATTTTTTGAAGGTTATAACATCTTCATTATAGATTGGCTGCTTAAGCAATCGAGTGGACTTGATATTATTAAATCAATAAAACATAAAAATATCTTTGCTCCTATAATTATGACAACATTCAAATCCTCCTTGGAAGACAAATTAAAAGTGTTTGAGCCTGGTGTAGACGATTATATAACAAAGCCCTTCCAATGAGAAGAACTTCTGGCAAGGATAAAGGCGGTTTTAAAAAGATATTACGCTCAAGAATGGATAAAAATAGGTGGAAATCTTCTTATGGACCCCGAAAATAAAAGTAAAATATATCTACTTTCTTTGCCAATTAGGTTTTCTTTTTTGATTAAAAGCCTCGACGCCTTCCTTGGCATCTTCAGTTGAGGCAAGTGATGCAAATAATTCCGTCGTATAATCAAGACCTTGATGATATTCCGAATTCGATATTTTATATATACCCGTTTTACCTATCTCCATCGCAAGAGGGCTTTTTGCAACAATAATATCCGCCAGTTTTAATGTCTCTTCTTCCAAATCTTCATCCTTAACAACTTTGTTGATTAATCCTATCCTCTCCGCTTCCTGAGCACCTATAATTTCACCTGTCAAAACCATTTCAAGCGCCTTTTTTCTTCCCACCAATCTTGTTAAAGGTCCCGCCGGTCCGAGACATATTAATCCCACGTTTATGGCAGTAGTGCCAAATTTTGCGCTTTCTGCAGCCACGGTTAAATCAGATGCAAAAACCAATCCTGCCCCATTTGCAAGAGCATATCCTTGAACCTGGGTGATAACAGGTTTTTTCATATTTGCTATTGTGTGGTTGTGTTCATCCATCTTTGTTAAAAATTCTCTATATTCTTTATGAGTTCTACCTTTTGTAAATTCATCCAGTGCTATACCCACGGAAAAATTTTTTCCTGCTGCTTTAATTATAACAACGCGTATATTATCATCTTGATCAAACATTTTTAGTCCGTCGTTTAATTCCCTCGCAAACGGCTCATTAAATGTGTTCCATTTATCAGGCCTATTAAGCGTCAATACACCTATCTTATCTCTCCGTTCAATCAACACATCCGCTTCCATTTTATCCTCCTATAAATAACCGCAACTTTGCTAAAAATATAGATCCGATATCTGTATTTGTCAATTAAATTACTCAATTTTCGAAAAAAAACGTTTTACGGCATAATAATTAGGTAAGCATACAAATACATTTATTTTTTTAAGGTAAGATAGATTTAAGTTTGACCTCAGCCACAACATCTGATTCTGTCTATTTAGCGTCTTCCCCGGATTCAATAAAAGCATAGGCATTATGATTATGTATACTTTCAAAACTTTCTACTTCCACGCTGAAATATTCCGCTCTCTTATCTTTCTTTAATTCGAGCGCCACATTTCTTGCAATATCTTCGACAAATGCCGGATTAGAATAAGCACGCTCCGTAACATATTTTTCATCAGGGCGTTTCAGCAAAGAGTAAATATCACAGCTTGCAGAGCGCTCCACTATATTTACAACATCCTCTATCCAAACCATCTCGTGAAATTTCACCGATGCAGTTACAATACAGCGCTGATTGTGCGCACCATTTTCGCTTATTTCCTTGGAACACGGACATAGACTTGTTACGGGAACAGCTACACTCAACATTATTTCTTCTGCTTGAGCATCACTTAATGCGTCTATCTTGCAGTCATAATACATTAAGGATTTAATTTTCGTTACAGGCGCTTTTTTTTCTATAAAATATGGAAATTTCAGCTGGATATAGGATTTGTCTGCATTTAATTTATGTCTCATTTCCTTTAAAATATGACTTATTTTCTTAGTGTCTATCCCGTATATGTTTTCATTCAATATCTCTACAAACCTGCTCATATGCGTGCCCTTAAAATGCGAAGGCAGCAGAACATACATATTAATTACCGCAATCGTATGCTGCGTCTGCCTTGATTTGTCAAGCAGCGTAATTGGGTATTTCAAATTTTTGACCCCTACCTTGTCGATAGGTATATTTCTTTTATCCTCTCTCGACTGCACATCCGCAAGCTCATTCATATTGTTATATTACAATAAAAGCTTAGAATAGTCTATATTTTAACTTGAAAAAAATGGTTAATGACCTATATTCTGTGCGTGATTGTTATGGAGGTAAAATTTATGAATGCGTTAAAAACAGCATTTTTAATGACGCTGCTCGCAGGTCTGTTTATTGTTATAGGCGGGATGTTAGGCGGAAGAAGCGGTGTGATTATAGCATTTGTTTTTGCTGCGGGTATGAATTTTTTCAGTTATTTTTTCTCGGATAAAATTGCACTATCGATGTATCGTGCAAAACCCGTGACACGTGATGAGCAGCCTCAATTATATGAAATTGTTGAATATTTGATAAATCAGGCAAGCTTGCCTATGCCTAAGCTCTATGTTATTCCTCAGGATGCACCCAATGCATTCGCAACAGGAAGAAATCCGTCTCATGCGGCCGTTGCAGTTACACGTGGTGCATTAAATCTTCTTACAAAAGAAGAGCTGATGGG
>CAZOGA010000162.1:0-2705 GCA_964579095.1 uncultured Desulfurellales bacterium | reverse complement strand
AAAAAATTCATTTTTGAGTTGAAAGAGTTTGATAAGAAACAGTATTATATTGTTAATTCACCATTGTGCAATGGTGAATTAAAAAGAAAGCTTTAGAACTGTCCGGTTAAAATTGTATTGCTCACAATGTCATTTAATTTCTTTATTTGTTCACAATACAATTTTAACCGGATATACAAGCCTTTAGAATTTTGGATTATAAATGATAAATTTTAAACTAAGGAAATAAGACAGCCAAAGATAATTATAGGCGCTTATTATGCTTATTCACAATGTCCCTTTCTTCCTTGATTTGTGAATAAGCATAATAAGCGCCTAAGTTGACAGTGCTGATAATTTTTACGTAAGGTCAAGTAAATGATTCATAATTCATCACTATTCTTCATTTTCCAATGCCTTCATTTTTATCCGCCTAAGCTTACGCTCGCACAAATATACAAGTCCTCGAGAATCTTCAGAATCTTTTAGATATTCTACATAGGTTATATAAAATCCCTTAAACACATCTTCTATGTCAATTTTGCTCTGCTTGCATAGATTTAATATGTTCTCATCCAAACTAATATTTAACTGCGGTATAAAGCTGTCTATATCTTCCTTATTGTATATGAAAAGAAAAGAATCTGACCCCGAACGCGTGATGCAGGAAACATCTTTTACAGTATTTAATACTTGAGCTGTGCATTCAATAAGGCTGTTTCCTATGTTGGGACCTTTTATGTAGTTTATATAGTTCAGCGATTTTATGTCAACTACAAAAAGATAAAAATGTTTTTGTTTTTTTATATACTTATCGAGTGTCTCCAACAGCGTTGTTAGACGTTCTGTTCCTGTCATAAAATCTTTGGTAAACACTATTTTTCTAACGTTGTCTATCTCTTTGAGGACAACATTCTCATATTCATCATCTACCTCATTTAAGTAAGATTCACCCAGCACATCCATAGACCGTTCCAAGATATCATTATCAAGTTTGGAATCTTTAAGCATATCTATAGCTTCATTTAATTCATATTTCGATTTTGATCTATATATTCTATCACTTGTAAGAGCATCAAAAACATCTGCAATAGCCAATATCCTTCCCCCTTGTGTTAATTGCTCTTTGTGCAGTCCGTCAGGATATCCTGAACCATCACATCGCTCATGGTGCTCTCTTATACATTCTGCAATAGGTTTTAACTGCTCTACATCTTTCACTATATCGTATGAGAAAACAGCGTGATATTTCATAATTTTATATTCGTATTTAGTTAATTTGCCGGGCTTAAGCAAGATGTTGTCCGGTATGCCGACCTTCCCTATATCATGCAGCAAACCTGCTGTATATATGTAACTCTGCTGTTTATCGTCCAGCCCTATCGCTTCTGCTATTTTTTTCGCATAGTATGCCACACGGTCGGAATGACCTTTTGTGTATTTATCTCTCATTTCAGACATTGACATTATAACTTTAACAAGACTTTCCTCTGCTTTGGAGAGCATTGTAGACATTTTAGATAAACTTTTGGACGATAGTATGGAAAAGACAATATGATTCCCTACGGCCATTAAATAATTGATATGTTCTTTTCCCAACTGCATATCCTTATCAAAACCGAAGGCTACAATAGCTATAACATTCTTTTTATAGCGTATGGGAACATAAAATGCAGATTTAATGTTCATATGTTTTGACATTTCGGATGCCTTTATATTGTATTTTGCCAACTCTTCGTGGGATATAGGCTTGTCTATTCCCATCTGCCAGATTTTATATATTATAGTGTCTTTCAGCTGATCGTTCACTTCAAATGATACAGAAGAGTAATCCTTATCGCCGCAGAACGTGTATATATCCTCATCCGGCAATATAAAGCCGACTGCTGTTGAATTTACTAAAGACTGCACACGATTAAGAGCATCAAAAAGCCATTTCTTAAAATACGGTGTTTTGAACTCCTTGGAAATATTTAAATTGCTGATAAACTCCATCTGCTTCTCGTTCAGTTCAAATATTCTTGCATTCTTTTTATACAGCTCATCTTTATCAAGCATAACCGCAATCGTATCTGCTATGCTGTGAAGCAGCTTTAGATCATTCGGGTCAAAGTAGTGAGCGGCATTACTTGCAACCTGAAGTGCTCCATATAACCTGTTATTTTCTACCGGCACACTAATTAGTGATTTTATATCCGTTTCCTGCCAATTTTTATCTGCTTTAGCATAATTGCCGTAATCATCAACCAATACCGGCTCTCTTGATTTAACTGTTTCAGATGCTACACCGGCAGAATCAATATTTCTTATTTTCAAATCCATCGAATCATATTGAAATCTGTCATTATGCAGTATATAGGATGTCTTACACTCTATATAATTTCCGTTCAGCATGGCAAGATAAGCTGAATCAGAATAAAATAGATCTGCTATATCACTGAGCACAGCCATCCAGTTGTCATTTTTATACTTTTCTTTCTCTATGTCTCTTATAATTCGAAGTAAACGAAGTTCTTTCAACATAACATTTTTTATACGTAGCAAAAAACATACCTCATATTATTATATCGTAAGAATTTGAATTTTCATTAGTTTTTTTAACAATCAAATTTTTATTTCAGCGAATATGCAGCAGTATATACCAACAGGCCGTTAAGATACTGTCATCTATTCCTTTTGACTTTTATTAATCTTAAACTATACTAATAAAAGTTTAAAAAGGGGGT
>CAZOGA010000161.1:0-2790 GCA_964579095.1 uncultured Desulfurellales bacterium | reverse complement strand
TGCTTGAGGAGTTACTATTTGGACTTAAAGTGGACGCTTTATCCGATTTTCAGGTGATTATGCTTATTCACAATGTCCCTTTCTTCCTTGATTTGTGAATAAGCATAATAAGCGCTTAAGCTGACAGTGCTGATAATTTTTGCGAAAAGGCCAAATTATAAATTTGATTCTTCTTAAAAGACTAATAGAAATTGATCTGCAACATTGTCAGTTTTAAAATTTTTTCTGGACGGGGTTTTCATTTTTAGCAATCTTATATACAGCAGCGTGAATTATCTTTTTGCAGACAGACCTTGCTTTTTCTGCAGGATTCCAGATAAATATCTATTTTTTGATTGCCTCTAAAAATTTCATAGCTTCTTTAGCCCATATAAAATTCTCTACAATAACGTTGGCAGTTTTTACCTCATCCACAGACAATACGGCTTTTTTAATATCTATAGACAGCTGCAGCCCCACAGGACAATTTTCTACAGTAGGCTTGAATTTAATATCAACAACGCCGTTTTTTTCATCCGCATTTAGATCGTAAACAAGCTTCAAGTCTACCACATTTTCTCTTAACTCGGGATCATATACCGTTTTTAATTTTTCAATAACCTTATCTTTTAAGTTCACAACTTCTCAACCGCCTTATCAAATATATCTTTTATGGGCTGCTTTAAACTATCGCAATATTCAACAGCCAATTTCTTATTTACAAGAGCCTCTATTGCACATCTATCAAACGGCACCAATCCTAAAAACGGCATGTTTTCATCCCCTGCGAACTGTTTTATGCTGTTCGTTATATCTTTATTCAGATCGTATTTATTTACAACGACTCCGCTGTTTATCTTAAAGGAATCGCAAAGTTTTTTTACTCTTTTTAAATCATGAAGTCCGGATTGCGTCGGTTCAGTAACAATAATAACAAAAGCTGCGCCCGATATCGTTGATATAACAGGGCATCCAACGCCCGGCGAACCATCAACAAGTATGTAGTCAATACCATTTTCCTCCGATAAAATATGTGCCCTGTGCTTTACCATAGTAACAAGATTTCCCGAGTTCTCGGCACCCGGCGTTAATCTAGCATGCACCATAGTGCCGTAAGGGGTTTCGGATTCAAACCACTCGCCGCTGATTTGATCTTCCATTTCTATAGCATTTTCCGGGCAGGCTATTTGACACAATGTGCAGCTGTCGCACTTTACAGGATCTACCTCATATTTTCCGTCAATCACATTTATGGCATCGAACCTGCATAATTTTTTGCATACGCCGCATGAACTGCACTTTTTCTGATCAATCACAGCAACGGCCTTTCCTTTGAATTTATGTGCAGCCTTTACCTTGGGTTTCATCAATATAAACATATCGGCAGCATCCGCATCAGCATCAACAATAATCTTATTCTTCATCAAATAAGCAAAACTCGATGTCAATGTTGTTTTTCCCGTTCCGCCTTTACCGCTTATAATAACCAGTTCTTTTATCTTTTTCATAATTGACTCTTTATTTTATATAAAATATTTTTAAAATCGCTTTCAAATGAATCAAACGGCAGGGTTCCATTTGAATAAACTTTAGCAAATTCTCTCGAAAACTTCAGTCTATACAATATATCTATATTTTCTCTTTCTGCGTAATCATTTATGAGGTGCAGATTTTTGTCGTATTTGTTGATGATGATACCAAACGGCTTTTTTAAATCTCTTGTTAATTCTACCGCAAGTTTCAGATCGTTTAATCCAAACGGTGTGGGTTCAGTAACCAAAACTATAAAATCAGCATCCTCAACGGTCTCAACCACAGGACAGCTTGTTCCGGGGGGTGAATCCAATATTGCTGTTTTTTCATCGCTGATATACTTCTTCAATCCTCTAATTAACGGAACGGCGCTGGCTTCCCCGATATTCAAAACACCCTCTAAAAAATCAATCCTGCCTGCCTTGCCTATGTTGATTTTTCCTTTTACTTTCGGAACTTCAATTAGAGCATTTTCAACGGGACAAACATATTTGCACACACCGCAGGAATGGCATAGTTCGCCAAAAAACATAGTTTTTTTGATTGCGCCCACAACAACAAGAGCTCTATATACACAAGCATCAGAGCATTTACCGCAAAATGTGCATATATCCTCATTTATTTTCGGCACAAGCTCCGTATATTCTAATGTTTCTTCTATATCAGGCTTTAAAAATATACGTCCATTTGGTTCTTCAACATCGCAGTCTACATATTGTGTATCCTCGCCGGCGTATGCCAGCAGCGTAGATATGGTAGTTTTACCTGTTCCGCCCTTTCCGCTTGCAACAGCAATTTTCATATCATTTCACCTTATCAAAACTCCTTCAGGTTTCCATCCTGCAGTTTATTTATAATATCCTTAACGCTGCTGCCGCCATCTGCTTGAAACAGCTTAACATTTGCAGGTTTTAAGATTTCCAATGTATTCGGCCCAAAATGCTCCGCCACAGCTGCATCTGCGCCCTTTTCCACACACAACTTCGCAACAGATACACCTACGCCTCCCCTGTCATTCAGGTAGGGATTCTTAATTGCCTCGTAGTTCTTTGTGTCTGTATCGTATATTATAAAATAGGAAGCCCTTCCATATCTTTCGTCCATTAAGCTTTCCAGTTTTTCGCCCCTTGACGGTATCATAATTTTCATACCAATACTCCTTAACAATTTTTTATAAAAACATTATAGGGTTATTTTTTTATTCTTCAAACTATTTATTTTAAGGCTTTTTTTTGAATTATTAATTGACCTTACGCAAAAATCACACTTGAGTAAATA
>CAZOGA010000160.1:0-2875 GCA_964579095.1 uncultured Desulfurellales bacterium | reverse complement strand
TTTTAATATTATTAAAGAATTTAAAGACAGCGGAAAAAATGCGCCCGGATCATTTTTGATTGTTGTAAAAAACTTTAAGGATTTAACTAATTTATATAAAGAAAGCATTAAGGAGTATGCTGCTGCAAAGAGCAAATACAATGAGATCCTTAAAAAAATGAGTGAAATTGCCAACAGCTACAAAAAGGGACACATTTTAATTAAAGGGCAGATAGACGCGGGCAATATTTTATTGTTTGATGATAAACTGAAAAGAATTCTCAATTCAAAGCAGAGCGGCATAAAGGCATATATAAGAGATTTGGACGGCAAGCAAGATATAGTAATTGAACCTATATAAATATATAGTAGAATGAAAAGATATGAAATTTGTACCTATTAGGTTAAACGTTATTGGACCGTCAAAGATGCGCGGTTTTGATATATATACAATAAATAAAACAGCACCTGTTTTATTGCTGAGCAAAGATAAGCCCTTGGAAAGCGATAATGCCGTACTTCAATACAATGAAAAATTTGTGGCTTATGTGCCGTCTGATCAGTTAGATGCTTATAAAAAAGATATATCGGATAATTTAGAGAATGTTTTGGATAATGAAAATGTATCCAAAGCTAACAAGCTTTATGTAATCTATTTTTCTTTGTTGGAAAAATTTGAATCACTAATTAACAGCAGAGACATATCCATAGCGAGAAATATTTTTGAAAAAATAAAATATTTTGTTTTATTTTCTATGAATGACAGCGCTTCTATGAACATATTTTTTTCTTTTATGAAAAATGATACCGGCAATATTTCGAACCATATGCTTAATGTCGGTATCTACGCAACTATGCTGACAAAAATGCTGTATCCCGGCATAAGCAATACGAAGCTTGAAGAGCTGTCTAAAGGATATTTTCTATTTGATATAGGAATGCTAAAAATAGATAAAAATATACTTTCAAAGAAGGAAAAATATACCGAAGAAGAACTCGAAGAAATAAAAAAACATCCGCAGTACGGCGTTGAGATATTGGAAAATCAATTGGAAATAAAATCACAGGCGATTAAAAGTATTGTGCTTGAACACCATGAGAGAAATGATGGGTCGGGTTATCCGTTCGGCAAAACAAATATAAATCGATTTGCAAGGATATGCTCAATGTGCGATGTGTTTGATGCCATAACATCTGAACGTGCTTACAGAAATAGCACACCAAAAACAACGTTTGATGCGTTAAGGCATAATAAAGAATATTTTATAAAAGAGTTTGGGATAGATATGTATGCAGCGTTTGTTAAATGCTTCAGACAAAAATAGGTTATCAAAAATATAAACAAAAGTTGTAAAATGAGCGTTGTTTTGTTATTTGCTGTATTTAACTCTGGGATCAACAAGTGCGTATGCTATATCTGCCAGCAAATTACCCAAAAGTGTCAAGATTGTGCTGATTGTCAATATACCCATTATTGTCGGATAGTCCCTTGATAGTGCAGAATAGTAAAATAGCTGCCCCATACCTGGAATTGCAAATATCGACTCTATTATCACGCTGCCGCCTATTAATCCCGGTATTGATAGGCCCAGTATTGTTATTACCGGCAGCATAGTATTTTTAAGTGCATGAACATAAACTATTTTCCTTTTGCTGATTTTTTTTGCGTACAGCAATTTAATAAAATCCTTATTTAGAACATCTATCATACCTTTTCTCACATATCTTGAGATACCGGCAAGGGAACCAAACACACCTATAAAAATAGGCATAATTAAATGTTCAGATAGATCCAAATAGTAGGATAACCCCGTTTTAGCATTCATAGAATGCAGTCCTGATAGGGGCAGCAGATGCCAATGAACGCTGAATGTTATCATTAAAAGCAGCGCCAGCCAGAATGAAGGCATAGCGTATCCGCTGAACACAAAAAATGTAAAAATTTTATCAATTAATTTGTTTTTTTTCAGCGAAGATATAATGCCGATGGGTACGCCTATCAAAAATGTTAAAATTAGTGTTGCAACATTTATTCCTACGGTTACAGGTAGTCTTTCCAGTACTTTATCCATAACATTTCTGCCGTCTACAAGACTTATGCCGAAATTAAATCCTAAAACAGATTTAAGCCATATGATATATTGTGTATATAAAGGCTGGTTCAAATGATAAATTTTTTTCATCTGTTTTAATGATTCTGACGTTATGTTGGGGTTAAACGTGCCCATAGAATCTATGGGATTGCCCGGAGCAAGATGTATAACAAAGAATATTATCAGGGTTATACCGAAAAATGTCGGTATAAGCTCGAGCAATTTTTTCAGCAGAAATATTTTCATTATTTAATCGTCGGAAAAGCGCTCATCTTCAAAAACCCGTGCCCTTGCATGGTATCCTCTTTGTTCCCAGAATCCCTTTTCAAATTTATTTGTAAGCGTTATTTTTTTTATCCATTTAGCGCCTTTATAGGCAAAATGTTTTGGTGTGATCAATCTTGCCGGAGCTCCATCACCAGCGGTTAATCTTTGTGAATTTATTCCCAATGCAAACATAGCTTTTTCATCAAGCAGTTCTTTGATTTCAACACCGCTGGTATATCCGTCAATAGATTCTATCCATAAATACAATGCTTTTTCAGAATTAATGCCGGTTAAAAAATCATTGGCCAGTATGCCGTAAAATTTCATATTGGGAACACTCCAGCCGTCAACACAGTGCAGATCATATTCAGCTCTGCTTCGGGGCATTTTTAAAATATCTTCATAACTCAATTTAAGTTTATTTTTCACCAAGCCGTCCACTTCTATAGGCCAGGGATTCTCCCAATAATTTTTAAAAGAACCTATGCTCATTATAGGGCGTTTTTTTATCCAATCCTGGTTTTTTGGCAGCATAG
>CAZOGA010000159.1:0-2891 GCA_964579095.1 uncultured Desulfurellales bacterium | reverse complement strand
TTGCTCCCTCCGGAACAAACGATATACCCAAAGCAGCCCTTTTGTATGTAGGAATTCCTTCGATGTTTTTCCCGTTGAAAATGATATTTCCTTCTTCCACAGCATTGAACCCTATTATAGCCCTCAGAAGAGAACTTTTCCCCGCTCCGTTTGCTCCCACAATGGTAACGCATTCACCCTTTTTTACATACAGTGATATTCCGCATAAAGCCTCTATATTTCCGTATTTTACGCTCAGGTTTTTTATCTCAATTATATTTTTTTCCAAGATAAGCCTCTATAACCTCTTTATTATTTACAATTTCTTCGGGATTGCCCAAAGCTATGTTTTTTCCGTAATTGATAACCAAAACCCTTTGGCATAGCTCCATAATAACGGGCATATTATGCTCAATAATAACAACCGTTATACCCTGTTTATTTAGATCAACAACCAATTTTTTGATGTTTTCTATCTCAGAAAAGCTCAAACCGGAAAACGATTCATCAAGCAGCATAATTTTAGGGTTTATAGCAAGAGCCCTTGCTATTTCAAGCCTCCTTTGAAATCCAAGGGGCAGCTCTTTTGAGATTCTATTTTTTAATTCATACAAACCAACAATCTTCAGTATATTCTCAACATTTTTTATGTGTTTGTCGGTTTTGTATTTTAAAAAGGATGTCAAGAGATTGTAGTAAAACTTTATTCCATATGCGGCAAGCACATTTTCTGTTACACTTAAACTTGAAAACGGCCTTACAACCTGAAATGTTCTTCCTATACCCAATTTTGCCCTTTTGTATGCGCCAAGATTGGTTATGTTTTTCTTTTCATACACAATTTGTCCGCTTGTGGGCTTCAATATGCCGCTTATAATATTAAACAGCGTTGTTTTGCCTGCACCGTTTGGACCAACTATCCCGAAAATCTCTCCCTTTTGAATAGAAAAATCTATACTATCCAAGGCTTTGAGCCCGCCAAACTGTTTGGTTATATTTACAGTTTCTAAGATTTTCTGACTATGCTCCATACAATTCCCCTTTTACCGAAAAAACCATAAGGCTGGTATATCATCATCAATACAAGCAGAACGCCGTATAGAAACATCCTGTATGAATGAATGGGTCTGAAAATTTCTGGCAAAAGAATGAGCACAAATGCCCCGAATATGGGACCCAAAATAGTTCCCTCACCGCCGACCATAACCATTGCCAAAATTGCTACAGACACAGGAAATGAAAAGTCGTTTGCACTGATAAATCCCATAAAGCTTGCATACAAAATACCCGCAAGTCCGGCCAAAGCCGAGCCTATTGCAAAAGCTAAAAGTTTGAATATGACAGGCGATATGCCGGATACATCAGCAGCAAGTTCATCGTCTTTTATTGCAAATGATGCAAGTCCCGCCCAGGAAATCTTGAATATGTAGCTGATAATTATGGTTATTGCAACAAACAGGTATGTTATAACCAAAAACATATTGTTTGATATCATATCGCCGTTTAGTGTCGGGAATGGTATATTACCAATACCCATTGCGCCGCCGAAATAGTCGAAGGAGTTAAATATGCCCTGTACAATAAAATTTATACCTATTGTGGTTATGGCCAAGAAATCTTCAGATACCCTCAAGCTTGGTATGCCGAGAAATATACCCCCAAGTGTTGTTATTAAAATTGAGAAAAATGCTGCCTCCAAAAAGCCAAAAGAGTATTTTGTTGTAAGAATAGCAAAGGAGTATGCACCAATTGCCCAGAAAGCGGCATGCCCTAATGATATCTGACCGGCATAACCGACTATTATATTTAAACTCAAAGAGAGTATGGTATATATCCCGGCAATAATCATCAGCGTTGTTAAATAATCGCTCATAGTTATGACCTCTTAAACAGACCCATAATCCCCTCGGGTCTGAACATCAAAACAAATACCATAAAAATAAAAGCCAAAGAATCCCTTGGAAGAGGAATATTAAAAACACCGATAGAAAGCGTTTCCAAAACACCTATAAGTATTGAAGCCCAAAAGGCGCCCCAGATGTTGCTCATGCCGCCCACAACAATTATTGCCAATGATTTATAGGCCGGAACATCGCCCATTGTAGGATAGATTGAGTTAAAATAGGAACCGACAAGAAGACCTGCCAATCCGGCAAATGCAGAGCCGAAAGCAAAAGCCAAAAACATAAGTTTTTTTGAGTTTATGGCAGCACTTTCAGCCATATCCATATCTTGAGATACAGCCTTAAGGGCAAGACCGAATTTTGTTTTTTCCGTTGTATACCATATGATCGATATAGCCAAAATACTAAACACAATAACAACAAGCTGAGACTGCGTTATAACAATACTGCCCAGGTGATACTTCGCATCAAATATTCCGGAAGGAAACGATTTTATATATGGCCCGAAAATCAGCCTTATGCCCTCTTCTGTTGCTATAAATACACCAATGCTTGCTATCAGGGATATGATTGGTGAGTGTTTAAGCAGCGGCAGATAAACATATTTTTGAATAGCAACTCCCAAAATTGAACCTGCAATCATAGATGATATTGCAGCCAAAACAAAACTGTGTGTTGCCAAAAAAACATACAATCCCACATAAGCACCCACAACATATACACCTGCATGTGCAACATGAATTATTCTCAGTATGCCGTAGACAAGCGCAAGCCCCATGGCAATAAGTGCGTATATTCCACCTATTGTTAAACCGTTAATTATCTGTTGAAGAAGCATCAAACACCCTTTCCCCTTTTTTATATGTCTGCCAAATGGGATTTACGCCGTAGTGATATGGAATAAACAGATAACTTTTTTCCTTTAAGATAATAAAATCCGCCTGTTTGCCTATATCAAGCGATCCGATTGAGTCCGCTTTGTCCACTGCGTATGCTGCATTTATTGTT
>CAZOGA010000158.1:0-2923 GCA_964579095.1 uncultured Desulfurellales bacterium | reverse complement strand
ATAAATAAAATTTACGGTAAACTGAAAATGAAGTGCTTCGAAATGCCCAACGCTTCATAGCCAAAACCGTTAGGCATTATTGTAAAGAACGAAAGTAAATTATAATGAAAAAGGATATAATACTGACAGGAAACCTTGAAATACTTGGGAAAAGATATAAAAGTAAACATTTGACAATTTGGGAGAAAAGTAAATTAGAAACCAAATCCTATCAAGCGTTAAAATTCTTTTTTTCACATTCATTTATATATACTGCAGCGGTATTCTTGACATAGATAAATAGTAATGTAATATTTTAAGTGACATTTATGGTGTATAAGGTCAGTTGTTCAATTTTTTAAGGATGGTTGTTATGTTTGTAGCACGCTCATTAATGATAATTATAATTATAAATATCTTTTTCTCATATAATGTTTATGCTCAATGCAGTAGAATTGTCTCATTAGCCCCCAGCATAACCGAAACACTGTTTTATATGAATCTCGGCAGATCTGTTGTTGGTGTAACGCGCTATGCAAAATGGCCTAAAGCCGTTAAAGATATACCAAAAATCGGCGGTTACTATGATATCAATTTAGAATCTATAATAAACCGCAAGCCGGATATAGTTATGCTGACTTACAGGCAGGTAAAACTTGCAGAAAAAATCAGGAAACTGCACATAAAAACGCTGGTTCTACACTATGGCAATATAAGAAACATTATTGACTCCATTAATATAATAGGGGAATATTGCAATGCTGAAGTAAAGGCAAACAATGCGGCAGGATTATTAAAAAAACAGATTGATAACATTAGTAAAAAATATAAAAACAGCAGACGCCGTAAAATTTTAATATGTTTCGGGTATCCGGGTATATCGCCGATTATAGCTGCCGGCAATAGGAGCATATACGGGGATATTATAAGAATTATAGGTGCCAGAAATGTTTATCAAGGTTCTCTTGCCTGGCCTGATATTTCATTATCAAATATAATTAATCTTAATCCTTATGCCGTGTTTGTTCTTGGAAGCTCAAAAATGGATAATAAATCCATACTTAGCTGGAATAGGCTGCCTATAGATGCGGCTGCACATCACAGGGTATATCTGCTTGAACAAAATATCTATATAACTCCCTCTCCAAGAATAGTGCAGGTAATAAAAAATATAGCTAAGTTGTTGTATAAATAATGACTCGAAAAGCATTGGTTGTCTCTCATCTTAATAAAACAATATCCAAAGAGATTATATTGGATGATATAAGTTTCTCTGTTGAAGAGAAAAACTTTTGTTCGGTGATAGGAGAAAATGGTGCCGGCAAAACTACACTGCTAAGAATGATAGCCGGAATTGAGCACTCATCAGGTATAACTGTTTTTGGAAAATTGCTTAAAAATTATAAACCTAAAGAATTGGCACGTATAGTATCTTTATTGCCGCAGCATATCGCAAAAGCCCCTTTCAGTGTAATGGAATTTCTGCTTCTTTCAAGATATCCTTATCAGCTCTCTTATTCTGATACCAAAGAGGAAAAGAATATTTGCTATGAAGCTCTGGATATTGTGGGAATAAGCCGTTTATCCGATAAATATTTGGATCGAATATCGGGTGGAGAACTTGAACTTGTGTATCTCGCTTCCTGTATAGCTCAACGCCCAAAACTGCTTTTGGCTGATGAGCCTACAACATTTCTTGATGTATCTTATAAAAAACATATTAATGATATATTCAAAACGCTAAAGGAATTTACTACTGTTATACTTATAACCCATAATATTGATATGGTGCGTGAAATATCCGATCAAATAATAGCATTGAAAAAGGGCAGAATGATTTTTAACGGAACACCCGATAAAATAGATAACATCAGCAATATTTTCAGCTCTGATAGATTATCCGTAAGCAAAAATAGGATCAAGCGGTTTTTTTATGGAACATAAATCGTTATATACGGCAGCAGTTATTCTATTATCAATCATTATCGTTTGCATATTAACTATTGTTGATATGCATTCTCCAAACAGTTATATTATATATAATTTGCGTATTCCACGACTTCTCAGTGCTTTTTTTATAGGGGCAGGGCTTTCAATAAACGGCGCAGTATTTCAGTCAATGTTTAAAAATGATCTTGCAACACCATATACCTTGGGCACTGCAAGCGGTGCAGCTTTTGGTGTTGTGCTTTATCTGCAGGTGGGCATATTTTTCTACGGCGGTGAACCTATATCTGCTTTTTTAGGGGCAATAGGTGCTACATTATTGGTTTATATATTTGGAATGGCTTCCGGCGGGTCGAGCTACAGCCTGCTTTTATCCGGCGTTGCAATAAATTTTTTCTTTTCGAGCTTGATACTGTTTGTTCAATATATAGGAGATTACGCTCTATCTTTCACAACAATGCGCTGGATGATGGGCAATTTAGAGGTTGTCGGTTATAACAAACTATACCTTTTGCTCCCGACTGTTATAATTACTTTTTTTGCTGTATATTTCCTCCATAGAGAGTTAAATTTATGGAGTATTTCGGAGGATTTTGCGCAGAGCAGGGGCGTGAACATTGAACGATTAAGGTTAATATTTTTTGTGCTTGTATCCATATCAACCGGCATCTTAGTTTCTTTGTGCGGTCCCATAGGTTTTATAGGTATGATAGTGCCGCATATGATGAGACTTGTAATAGGAGCTGATCATAAATGGCTGCTCCCTGCAAGTTTTTTTGCAGGCGGCGCTTTTTTGAGCTTGTCAGATTTGGCAGGGCGGATAATTATAGCACCGACAGAAATACCTATCGGCGTTATAACCGCTCTTATAGGGGGCCCGTTCTTTTTATGGCTTTTAGTGAAGAACAAAAGAATGAGATAATAATTTTTAATTTTGGATTATGGACTTTTGATTAAAGATATAAGAAAAAACCAAAAATATGCCTTACACTTATTG
>CAZOGA010000157.1:0-2960 GCA_964579095.1 uncultured Desulfurellales bacterium | reverse complement strand
TTGTCTAAAATTCATATTCGTTTCAAGAACTTGATAAGAAACTATACACTATGCAATGGTCTCATTTTGTATCTTAAAATTAAGCAGCTTAAAGCTCTTTGTAAACACTATTTTTGAAAATATATATAAAATTATATGGAAAAATTCGGTTGATGTGCTATAAAAACAGCGGTAAAAAAGAAAAAAAGGAGAAATATATGAAAAATAGTTCTATTTTAATAACCGGCGGCGCAGGATATATAGGCAGCCATGTAGTTAAGCTTTTGCTGGAAACGACGGATTACGATGTAACTGTTATAGATAGTTTGGCTACAGGTTTCAAAAGCACAATTGACACTCTAAAAACCATAAGGGGCTTTGATTTTATTCAGGCTGATCTATCGAATTGGGATGAAATAAGGGGCATTTTTAAAACTAAAAAGTTTAATGCGATTATGCACTTTGCGGCAAGCCTGATTGTGCCTGAAAGCGTGGAAAATCCGCTGAAATATTATTTAAATAACACGGCCAATACGGCAAATTTAGTAAAACTATCAAATGAGTATGGTGTTGAAAAATTCATATTTTCCTCAACTGCAGCTGTTTACGGCGAACCGGATATAGATGATATAAAATCCGGAATTAATGAGGATTTCCCTGCAAATCCAATTAATCCCTATGGATGGAGCAAACTATTTAATGAAAGAATAATTCAGGACAGCGCTGCATCAAATAAAAATTTTAAATATGTTATATTAAGATACTTCAATGTAGCGGGGGCAAGTCCTGACTTGGCAGTAGGTCAAAAAACAAAAAATGCGACTCATCTGATAAAGGTAGCATCGGAAACTGCGCTTGGCAAAAGAAATAAAATGTATATTTTCGGAGATGATTATACAACAGAAGACGGAACATGCATAAGAGACTATATCCACGTTATGGATCTGTCAGATGCTCATATAAAGTCTTTGGAATATCTTGAAAATAATGAAAGTGATACATTTAACTGCGGATACGGCAAAGGATTCAGTGTGAAAGATGTAATAAATGCAATGAAAAAAATTACAGGGAATTTTAAGGTGGAAATAGCGCCGAAAAGAGCCGGTGACCCTGCCATGCTTATAGCGGACAGCAATAAAATAAAAACTAAGATGAACTGGAAGCCGAAATATAATAATCTAAATTTCATCTGTAAAACGGCTTATGAATGGGAAAAAAGAATATAGCGGGCATATTTAATCCTACCCGTAAATATTAAAACACAACAAAAATAAGTTGAAGAATTGCGTAAATAGCACCAGAAATAATGCCTAACACCATAATTATTATTAAAATTCTAAGTAAAGATGACCGATGGGTAGATGTTGAGGGTGCAAATTTCCATAGAATTCGGCGGAATTTGGTTTTTTCTATATTTCTCTTACTTCTAAAATGATTTCTTCTCCATCGTTTCATTATAAAATATCTACACTATATACTCAGAAAAAGCAAATATAGATTCAGCTTGCAGGACAGCTAAAATTTCATTAGAATTTATATCATTGAATGCCCAAGGTCATTCAACGTTCTCTATTTTTGCTTAAAAATGACTTAATGTGCATATGAAGGCGGTGCATATGAAGATAAAAAATGCAGCGGCATTGATAAACAACACAGATAAACGCTTAGAACAAATGCGCAAAGATGCAATATATGCTGTAGAAAATGCGCTGGAATGCATAGATCCTGCAGATGCAGTAAAACGCACAGTAAAGCTGTACGGCAGCACATTGTATATAGGCAATGAAAAGATACAATTATCTCAAATTTCTAAAATTTTCCTGATAGCACTGGGCAAAGCAGGTGCCAAAATGGCAAAATCGCTTTTATCAATTACAAAAATAGATGAGGGCATTGTTGTGAGCAATATCGAGTTTGCCGGTTCAATTAGCAATATCGAGTTTATCAGGTCTTCCCATCCTATACCTGATGAATCGAGTATATATGCCGGAGAGAAGATATTAAGCCTATCCGATAAAACTGACAATAATTCCCTGACATTTATACTGATATCAGGCGGCGGATCAGCTATGGCGGAATCCTCTCCCATAGCACTGAAAGATATACAGAAGACAACAAAATTATTGCTTAAATCAGATGCGGATATCACAGAAGTCAATGCATTAAGGAAACATCTGTCCAATATAAAAGGCGGAAGATTGTTAACCAGATTGAACGGCAAAATCATATCCCTAATTATTTCTGATGTTGTCGGAAATGATTTAGGCACCATAGCATCAGGAATCACCTATTTTGACAGCACAACCTATAAGGATGCATATGATGTTTTGGAAAAATATGAGATTATGGACAAAGTGCCGGAGAGCGTGCTAAATCTGTTGTCAGACGGCGTAGAAGGCAAATTGCTGGAAACAATGAAAGAACCGGAATTTAGATTGAAAGATGTAAAGAATATCGTTATTACAGATAATTATAAAGCATGCGGGTGCGCATTGGATTTTTTACATAAAAAAGGATATTTAACATTTTACATAGGCTCGCATATACGGGGGCAATCAAAAAATATAGCGCAGGTGCTTGGAAGAATAACGAGAGATATTTACAGAAATTCTATTCCTATGCCCGCTGCAGTTGTTTGCGGGGGCGAGGCAACTGTTGATGTACGAGGAAACGGATCCGGGGGAAGAATGCAGGAACTGTCACTCGCGGTTTCACCTTTTCTGAACAATATGCCGGCTCTATTTTTATCATTCGGAACAGACGGAACAGACGGCATAACGGATGCTGCAGGCGCAATGGTGGACAAATATACCATTAAAAGGGCGCTGACTAAAAACCTGGATTATAAAAAATATTTGAATAATAATGACTCCTATAATTTTTTCTTGCAGCTTGATGATTTAATTTTTACAGGACAAACCCAAACAAATGTTTCGGATATGTGCATATTACTGATTAATAAATGTTAGTTCAATTCACCG
>CAZOGA010000156.1:0-2963 GCA_964579095.1 uncultured Desulfurellales bacterium | reverse complement strand
ATAAAGATGAGTTTTATGCCGTTAAGGGCGAAGGCGCTTTTTATAACGGGCATAAGATTAAAAATAACAATACCGATCTGAATGTGGCATCTGTCGAAGGTCTGAAAAAGGAGACGGACAAAGAAATGCTGCATAATATATATTCGAGTTTTTACAAGGTTAGGCAGATGGGATCCGTAGCGTTGGATATGTGTTATCTCACTATCGGCGGATTTGATCTGTTTTTACATATTCAGCCCTCAAGAATAATAGATTATGCCGCCGCAAAATTAATTTTAGAAGAATCAGGAGGAGATACATTTTATTATAATTGTTCTAAATTTAGTCAAAAAATAACGATAGACAAGACGCCGGCATTTTTTTCTTTGGGGAACAGAAACTTGCTTGATAAATTTAAACGTACATTTATTATTAAGGAGGCGAAATTATGAAAAGGTTAGTTTTATTGATAACAGCGATCTTTTTATTCTGTTCTACCTCTGCTTTTGCGAAAGTAAATGTTGTCACAAGCACTTTTATACTTTCTTCAATAGTAAAGTCTGTAGGAGGAGATGAAGTAAATGTTTCTTATATCATACCATCGGCTTCAAATCCGCATATTTTTTCTCCAAAACCTAAAAGTTTTGGTGCCTTGAGAAAAGCCGATTTGATTGTTTTATGCGGATTCGGGTTCGAGTTCTGGTATGATAATATAAAAGATATGGTGAATAGCAAAAAAGTGCTGATGCTTTCGGATTTTTATCAATATCCGATTGATAAAAGATTAATAAACGGCACAATTATAGCCAATCCCCATATATGGTTAGATATGAAGTTTGTTAAAGATAAAGCAACGCAGCTGATAGAGCACAGATTATGCATGATAGATAATAAACATTGTGCACAATTTAAAAAGAATGCCTATAATTTTAGAAACAGGCTGCAGAATCTTATAGACGAATATCAGCTTTTCTTTAAGCGTCATAACAATATATGCTTTTTAGATATAAAACCTGCCTTTGAATATTTCTTAAGATCTTTTGGCAGGAAATCGTGCTATGTTGTGATAAAGAAGGGCAATGAAGAGGCTAAAATAGGCAATATTAGCAGTGCACTGAAACATTGCACCTGTAGAAAGGGCTTAATTTTGTATATAGGTAATAAACAATTAACAACTATGCTAAGTGAGAAAACACACTATCTTCCGGTGGAATTGAATCCTTTAGGATCGCCTAATGACAGCACTAAAAATAGCTATATAAAGTTGATGAGATACAACCTGAATCAGCTTAAGAGAGTCCTGCGGTGATAACTTTCAACCATGTAGATGTTAAATTTTCGGATAAATTTGTCTTAGAAGATATAAATATTAAAATCGAAGAAGGAAAATTTGTAGGCATATTAGGTCCAAACGGCGCAGGCAAAACTACACTAATCAAGGTTTTGCTCGGATTAATTAAACCAACTGCCGGCATTGTTAGCATTTATGGAATGGATCCTAAAGATTTTATTAGAAACAACAAGAATAAAATAGGATATCTCCCTCAGCACGCCATAGTAAATTGGTCTATGCCTCTAACCGCATTGGATGTTGTTTTGATAGAAAAGATTAGAATGTTCTCCATATTCAGGAAATATAATAAAGATGATGTTGAGAAGGCCGTGCATTGGCTTGATATGCTTGGTCTGGCTGATAAAAAGGATAGATATATAAAGGAACTGTCAGGCGGACAGCAGCAGAGGGTGTCACTCGCCAGATGCCTATTTTATGATCCTGAGCTGCTTGTACTGGATGAGCCCAATACGGGCATAGATGTTGTTTACAATGCTAAACTATATGATATTTTAACGGAGATTAAAAAGAGTAAAAAAATGACTATTTTAATGGTAAGCCACGATATAGGCACTGTAACTAAATATGTTGATGAAATTATGTGCTTGAATGTCAGACTGCATTGCCACGATAAGCCTGATAAGGTAGATTATAGCCGTATACTGAACGATGTATATGGAAAAAATACAAAAGTTGTTGTGCATAAGAAATCCTGCGAAGGATGTGAGGTAGTTGAAGGATGATTTATGATATTCTGCTTAGGGCGGCATTGGCAGGCATTTTATTAGCGGTGCTTTTGTCAATTATGTCCTATTTTGTTGTTCTGAGGAAAATGACGTTTGCAGGTGTGGGCATAGCGCATTCTGCATTCGGAGGTATAGCGTTAAATTTTTTATTTGGCGTAACAACATACGTTTTGCCTCTATCATTTTCCATTATAGCCGCAATTTTCATAGCTTTTATGTATAAAAAAGGCAAGATGAGCGAGGATAGCGCCATTGATTTGATCTTTGTTTTTTCTATGGCATTCGGTGTTTTTATTATGAGTATAAGCAAAGGCTATTCCGCAAATATACTTGGTATATTATTTGGGAATATACTTGCCATTAATACATACGATTTATATGTATCCATTTTTGTTTTTATATTGGGTTTCCTATTTTTAAGTATGTTTTTCTCGAATTTTCAGCTTATAACCTATAATGAAGAACTGGCAAAAGTATCAGGGATGAATGTTGATTTGCTGTATTACCTGTTCTGGATAATATTGGCTGTAATTATTGTTTTATCAATAAAATTGATAGGTATTATACTTGTTAACGCATTTTTGGTTTTGCCTGCGCTTGTAGGTATGAATATGTCTAAAAACTTTAAGGGTGTAGTATTTTCGGCAATAATATCATCCATTGTAAGCGTGCTTCTCGGCATATTTATATCATATTTAGCAAACACACCTACAGGTGCAAGCATAGTGCTAACCTTCGTAGTTTTGTGGATTATTAGTATTATATATGCGAAGATTAGAATAGGAATATTTAAATAGCCGGCCTTTTCGTAAAAATTATCAGCACTATCAACTTAAAGCGCTTATTATGCCTATTCACAATGTCCCTTTCTTCCTTGATTTGTGAATAAGCACAATAAGCGCTTA
>CAZOGA010000155.1:0-2981 GCA_964579095.1 uncultured Desulfurellales bacterium | reverse complement strand
AAAAAGCAAGAATTGCACAGGATATGTCTTCACTTGCGACAGGACTTGAAACATTCAGAACGGACTGGGGAACTTATCCTGTTGCAGCAACGGCAGAAGCAGTTGACGATGATACAAGTGTGATTTATACGGAACTAAGTGCTGATGGATCAGGTGCTGCGACTATAAATGTTTCTAATGCGACAAATGTGCTTGGTGAGAATGGGCCCATCGAATATCTAAAGCCGGGAACATTAACAAGCATTGTGGATCCGTTTAAAGCCTCTCCTCCAGTTGCCGGTAAATCAGATGGCCATATTTACTATGGTTCAGCCGATGGAACACACTGGGTTACTTATGCTTATATAAGAACAGATAGTAGTAGTCCAGTTTTCCTTTACAGGACTGATGCCGTATCAGCTGTGAAGGAAACAACAACTGGTAGTACACCATCAATTCCGTAAAAATTGATTTAGAGTAAAAACAAATGCTGAATTATGTCCGTCTCTTCAAAGAGACGGACATTTTATTTCGTTTATAATATCTTTTCTAATTTCAGCGGGTATTTTATTATTTTCGCTATACGTTTCAAATATATCAAACATCAATCTGCACTCTTCTTCTGTTATTTTATTAGAAAACATCCTTATTAAATTTGTTTCGTTATACTGAGAAAACACATTCAAAGCACTTCTGTAATCTTTACTTGAGAGATAGAGCATACCTTGAGAGAATAATGTAACAGAGTCATTACGTATATTCATCTCTATTGATTTATCAGAATATTCTTTAGCTTTTTTTAAATTTCCATTCATTAAGCACACAATAGAAAGATACCCGTTTATGGAAGGATCCGTAGGGTACAGTTTCTCCGCATTTTCAAGCCATTCAATGCTCTTTTCATAGTTTCCATCTGCTGCATAGCAAAGCCCTGCACCCTCTGCATACCTATAATCATATTTGTTTAATGAAACTGATTTTAGGTACATTTCCAATGCAATTTTGTTGTCGTATGTTTTCGACCTTGCTAAATAATACGGATAAATAGGATTACCATAATCTATCTTCATCGCTTTTACAATATCTGTACTATTATTTCTTTTAACAAAATTAAGGGCATAATACGAACTTGTGAGTTTAACCCCCGAATTAACTATCAATACAGGTAAAAGCAAAAACAATAAAAAATATGCTTTTTTGTTTTTTATTGTTACGGATGTTCCCTCCGTTTTTCTGTAATACAACAATGCTCCTGACAAAGAAAAGAGAATTATAAAAGGTATCATGTAGTATGCATCAATATCTAACTGCATATGTGCAAACAATGAAACAACGCTTCCAAAAATGGCTATGCCTATGATGTTGCCGTGAAAATATTTTTTAAGTGCTTTTATCATGAGTAAAAAAATTATGCCGAAAAACGAGACGACACCTAATAAACCTGTTTCGGCAAGCAGCCTGAAAAATAATGAGTGAGGGCCAAGTCTATAGCTTACATCTGTCATCCATTCGAATCTGCAAAAATCAGTTCTGAAAGTTCCAGCCCCTGTGCCAAATAACGGGAAACGCTTAAATATTTTTAACGATAAATCCGCAAAATGAACTCTTCTCCACAGAGACATATTTGAAGATGTGCCACTTACATATTGAACAAGCACTTTGCTCTTTCCAAAGTTCATATAGATTACATCTCTCGGTGCTGCAATAGCAATAATAACTGCAGAGCCCCCGATAATCAATAACAATTCTTTTAGAAACGGTTTTAATCTTTCTTTCGGGAGCAAGACTATAACAAATATAATTCCTATAAGCAAAGCAATATATGCTCCTCTTGAAACTGTAAGGAATAGAACAAACAGCAAAAACATTCCTATAAATTCCAAAAACATTTTTATTTCTTTATTCTTTGCTCCCATTATTAAAATTATGATAGGAAAAACGATAGTTGCGATAAATGCACCAAATGTATTCGGATAACTCCACAGAGAAAATAAGCGTGTGCTGATTGAGAAGAACTGATAATTTATATAATTTATAAAAACAAATACCACTCCACTAGTTGTATATAATTCTAAAAATAGTTTTAAACCTTGCTCGTTCTTTATAGAGTTATAGAAAATTAGAAAAAGTAACAGCGGAGTAATAATTTTATATGTTTCTTTAATACTGCCGTATCTAAACGAAGATGGTATTATAAGAACCATAAAGGTAAACAAGAGTAAGATAACGCTAAATGGGATTTCAAAATTTTCTCTTTTTCTCAGTCCGATTATCAAGAAAAAGGGAAAGACAATCAGTATTACGAAAGAGAATAAATAAATATTAAATAAGTGTATAGCCTCTCCATAACGTTCACTCAGAGCTAACGCATATACAATAATTATAAGGATTAAAATTTTTAAATTTATCTTATTTTTTATATTCTTTCGCATTTTCAACGTAGTGCAGGGCATTTTCTTTGATAAATTTCTTTTCTTCTCCTGTGAGATTGCGGACAACTTTTGCGGGCATCCCAACTGCAAGCGTACCTTCAGGAATTTCTTTCTTCTCCGTTACAAGCGCATTTGCACCTATTATTGAATGCGCCTTAACGCGCGACCCTGTAAGTAGTGTTGCCCTTATTCCGATAAGATAGTCCTTTTCTATCGTTGCAGCATGTATAATTGCATTGTGCCCAACAGTCACGTAATCTTTTATAACACATGGCGTATCATTATCAACATGTATTACAGTATTATCCTGTATATTTGTACCTTTTCCGATATAAATTGGAGCAATGTCACCGCGTAATACGACACCATACCATATACTTACATCTTCTTCGATTGTTACATCTCCTATGATAACTGCATTTTCTGCAATAAAAGTGTTTTTTGCTATCTTTGGCTTTTTATCATTATACTGAACAATCATCTTTACTCCTATTTTAAGAAAATTTCTGTTCCGTAGTTCGGGCATTTGTGCATATCAAGCTTTGCCATATCTTTCGAAACAAGCTTTCC
>CAZOGA010000154.1:0-3008 GCA_964579095.1 uncultured Desulfurellales bacterium | reverse complement strand
TGGAAGTGTTTTCGGTTAATGGCGTAAATCAGCCGATTATCAGAGAGCATCCTCAAGATATAAAGAGGAAATATCTGGAGGTTATGGCAAGGTGCAGGGTTTCAGGTTATAAGCAAACCACCGTTGACCCTGCAAGACCGGATAGTATTCAGATCCGTGAGCATACAGTGCTGAAATATCCGTTCAGTGTGATCCACGATCCGAACCCAAAGGGCATCCCTTGGCTCAAGAATATCATGGCTCAAAAATAATATAGGGGAAAAATATGGAATATACAGGCCTAAGATGGCACGATAAATCTAAAATAACAAAAATACCAAATGGCAAAGTTAGTGCAATAATGGACAGCAATAACAGGCCGCTTTTTGCGATATCAGAAGAAGCGGGCTTGGTGATTGCTGCTTTGCCCGGACATTATGAACGTGATACCAATTGGTATCAGAAAGGAGATTCTGTAGCAGCGGATAGACGTACTTTGGTGTCTCCTGAATATTTAACTGTGAATATCAACAATCATGGCTATGCTTTATTGGCATCTCAGGAGTATGATCTTTCAGACGCAGCTGTATGGGATGATATTTCAGGTACAGATTATACTGTTGCCAGTAATAGGAAAGGCAAAGATTTTTATATTTATGCTTGCGAGCCAGATATGCTCGATGAGGTGATGCCAAAGATTGTTATTTCTCCTAATGCTACCTACCCAACGGGCTATAATTCTTCCAACAGCCGTAAAGTAGGTGGATTTCATTCTCTGTGTGCTGATGTAGGCACAATCTCAGGACATCCATTAAGCGGATTTGTGGCTGGGGATATTCTCCCAACGTCTATCTGGGATCTTAATTTCAGACCGAAAAACCATATGCCAGAAGGTATGGCATATGATGAGAAAGATGGTCTCTGGAAAGACATTTATCTCATATCAGGGAATGGCGTAAATACTGCCTCAGTTTATGGCGGGACTATTTCCGATAGCCGTAATTGGATGGATTTTGTAGATGACCTGGGAAATGTAGGCAAGAAGCTACTGGACGATATTGAGTTTCAGCTGGGAGCCAACGGAAGCAATGAAGGCACTAATATTACAGGATCTGCTGACCCTGTAACTACCGGAGGTCATGTTGATACCGCAGGTAGGCGGATGATTTCGTGGATTGGGCTTGAGGATTGCTGTGGAGTCGAATATCAATGGCTAAGAGACCAATCTTATCGGGCAGATAGTTTTGCTCATACCCATACTCAGAATATTTTATATAAGGCTACTGCTACAGGAGATGCTTTATATAAGGATGGTGCTGATTCTGCTCCCAACGCTGCACTTGCTTCTGCTGCCAATGAAACTATTACGTCTAACAGCACGGAACCCGCACCTGCGTTTACTTGGAAAGATGAAGCGGGAGGCAAGGGTCAGCTGAATACGCAAGGGCTTTACGGTGATATAAAGCTGCTTGCGGGGGCCAGTTGGAACAAGGGGACGAATTGCGGGTCCCGGGCTCGGAATGCGTATCACTATCGCTGGGATGCGACTTCCTATATCGGCGGGCGCGGGCGTTGTGCCTCGGAGTAATACGGTGTACATTTAGGTTAGTGAGTTATATACTTGCTGCTGCTTGCGGAGGCCAATTGGAACAATGGGACGAATTGCAGGTCCCAGGCTCAGAATGCGAATAACTATCGCTGGAATGCGAATTCCAATATCAGCGGGCGTAGGCGTTGATCCACGGAGTTTTTGCTTACTCCAGGCTGAATTCATTAACCTTGTTAAGCAGAAAAATGCTTAGCAAAATACAAAACGGAGGTTAGAAACAGCTAGTAACAATTAAGCTATTGTGAAAGTTGTTTCTAACATTTAATATGAAACGTCATGGGGACCTTTGGGATAAGATTGTTAGTAAGGATAATATTTATAATGCCTATAGAATAGCGAGGAAAAAGAAAAGTAAACAAAGGAATGTAAAAAGCTTTGAGAAAGATTTAGACAAAAATATTTTTAAAATTCAGAAACTGCTAATTAATAAGTCTTATGAGGTTTCGCCATATAGAAAGAAAATAATATATGAACCGAAACAAAGAACTATTTATATGTTACCTTTTTCTCCTGATAGGATTATTCAACATGCTTTGATGAATGTTCTGGAGCCTATATGGAATAATTTATTTACTTTTCATTCCTATGCATGCAGAAAAATGAAAGGAATACATGCAGCAAGTAGAGTAACAATGAATTTTGTAAGAAGAAATAAGTATTGTTTAAAACTGGATATTTCAAAGTTTTATCCATCTGTTGACCATGAAATTTTATATAATATAGTTTTAAGAAAAATAAAAGATAAGAGTGCATTATGGTTAATTAGAAAAATTATTGATTCTTTTCATGCTCCTACAAATGTACCGATTGGGAATTATACAAGCCAATGGTTCGGAAATTTGTATTTAAATGAACTAGATATGCTTTTAAAACATAAATACAAAGTAAAAAACTATATCAGATATTGCGATGATTCTTGCTTATTTAGCAACAGTAAAGAAAAATTGAATATTTTAATACAAAAAATAACTCATTTTTTGCAAGAGAGACTCCAACTAAGATTAAGTAAATGTGATTTATTCCCAGTTATACGAGGAGTCGATTTTTTAGGATATAGGCATTTCCCAAATTATATACTACTTAGAAAAAGCACAGCTAAAAGAATAAAAAAGAAAATAGCTCAATTGCCTATTTTATTAGACAAGGGAATTATTACTCCAGAATATTATAGATCATATCTTGCTTCTATTAAAGGTTGGTTAAAATGGGGCAATACTTATAATCTTAAAAAGGCTATTTCAATTGAAGAACTTTGATAAGGTAAATAAATTTTCTGATTTTGCAAAAGAAGATACGAAAATAGAAGGAGAAAAAATAAAAATAGAAGATGTTTTAGGAAAAATAATTGTTGTATCTAAATACAAAATCAGAAAAAGCAAATTTGACGGCACTTATGCAAGTATGCAAATAAAATATCAAG
>CAZOGA010000153.1:0-3039 GCA_964579095.1 uncultured Desulfurellales bacterium | reverse complement strand
CTGCCTCGTTTACGGTAATAACGGAGCACGCCCATCTTTACTACATCATTAAAAACAAACCAGGCAAGCGCGTATCCCCATATAGCTGCTCCCCATGTCCATCCTATCGGCTCCATAAGTCCGAAACCGTATACAGCAACAATTGTGCCAATTATTGCACTTAAAAAGGATGCGTTGAAAAGGGTTTTTGACGGCCACGGTTTTTTGAAAAACCAATTATCAATACGCGTGTTGTATATTGTGCCGTGTCCTGCTATTACCAATTTCGCAAAGAAAGCAGACTGCACAAATGCAAGCGGCAGATGCATATACTTCATAAAAATCCAAAAAAGAGTGAACGAAGATAACACTCCTGCGATGCCGAGCCATGATGAGAGAATCAAAACCTCGCCCATATCCCATCTTACAGGTTTAGGCATTATTTTTGTGTTGTCGTAGGCAATAGTTAGAATTGGTATATCATTAAGCAGTGCTAAAACAATGATCATCAAAGCTGTTATTGGATAAAAATTAAAAACGACAATTGCAAGCGTCATAAAAATAATAATTCTGATAGTTTCCGCTATACGATAGATCGTATAACTCTTCATTCTTTCAAATATAATTCTTGCTTCTTTAACTGCGTCAACTATAACACTTATGCCGGGAGCCATTAAAACAATATCCGCCGCCGCCCTTGCCGCATCTGTTGCATTGCTCACCGCTATGCCTGTATCGGCTTTTTTAAGCGCCGGAGCGTCGTTAACGCCGTCACCGGTCATTCCGACAATGTGATTGGCTTTCTGCAGCTTGTCAACGATAAAATATTTATCCTCCGGATACACTTGAGCAAATCCGTTGGCATTTTCGATTAGTGTTATAATTTCAGATTCGTGTTTTTTAACCGTTCCCTTCGGTAATTCTATATTATATAACTCTTTTTTGACCTCTGAAATGATTTTTTTTACTGTTTTCTGCACATAATCTTTTGTAACATCCGGACTTAATGTTTTTATAAGTGTTTTGGAGAGAACTTCAGCTAATATTAAATATTCCTCTATACTTTCCCCCTTTAATTCTCGAACATCTTCAATTTTATCACCTATATTTAAAACAGAAGCAATATATCTCGCTACTGCAATGTTATCTCCCGTAATCATTTTGACATCCACGCCGTTTTTTTTAGCTTCATCAATTGCAGTTTTAGAATCTGCATGAGGTGAATCATAAAGTGGGATAAGACCTACGAAATGATACTTTTCTTCATTCTCATTTTTATATGCTGCTCCCAGCGTTCTAAAACCTTTTTGAGCAAAATCATTGACTGCTTTATATGCTTTTTGTTTATCAAACTCTTTTTCATCGCAGAGTTCTATGATAACCTGCGGTGCCCCTTTTGTTGTAATAATGTTGTTATTGTTATGACTTAGTACAGCTTCTGTTCTCTTGCTTACGGGATTAAACGGAATGAATTTTTTAAGAGTATAATTCGAAATTTTTTCATAAAGCTTATGCTTTTTTAAATAGTCATATATAGGTTTTTCTATCGGATCATTGTTTTCTTCCCTGCTTGATAAAGCGGAATACAAAATTAAATCATCAGCCGTGTAATTGTTGACTGTATAAGGCACAGATATTGTCATCTTGTTTTGAGTCAAGGTACCGGTCTTATCTGCGCATAAAACATCCATTCCGGCCAGCTCTTCAATGGCCGCCAGCCTGCTGACAATGGCTTGTTTTTTTGCCAAATCTATTGCACCTACTGCCATTGTTACTGTCAAAACTGCAGGCATTGCCACCGGAATGGCAGAAATAGTTAAGACTAAAGAAAAAACAAGTAATTCAACAGTTGGTTCATGGCGTGCTATGCCGAAAGCTATAATAATAGCAATCATAAAAATAGTGATAATTATGAGAAAGTCTCCAACCCTGATAACCATTTTCTGAAAATGACTTCTCTCTTCCCTTTCCGCCTTAGCCACAAGCCCCACGGTTTTGCCAAAATATGTATTCGAGCCTGTACCTGTAACAATCGCCGTCATCTCACCCTGTTTTATAATTGAATTAGCATAAGCAACAGCCCCTTTTTCTTTTTGAACAGGTAGTGATTCGCCGGTTAAGGCTGATTGATCGACAGATAAAAATTCTCCGCCGCCAATTAATTTTATATCTGCCGGAACTATATCTCCGATCTTTACCTTGATAATATCTCCTATTACCAGTTCTTTTGCTTCTATTTCTGTCCATTTACTATCTCTTAATACAAGAGCTTTTCTTGCGAGTTTCTTCTTTAAAACATTAATAGCGTTAAGTGCTTTTGATTCCTGATAGAAATCAACAAAAGCGTTAACAAGCAGCATAATCATGATAATAATGAAATCTTCCCACCGCCTGACAACTGCAGATAAAACGGCTGCTACTTCAATCATCCAAGGTATAGGCCCCCAAAAACGCCTAAAAATACGATGAAAGGATGACTCTTCTTTTTCACTTATTTCATTATATCCGTATTTTTCAATTCTTGCCTTCGCTTCCTCAGATGTCAATCCATCATTTTCATTACTGCCTAAAGATTGAATTACCTCCGGAGCAGAAATATTTTCATATTTGTTCTCTGTATTGGATTTCATAGCACACCTCGTTTTATATTGCTTATAATAAGTATCAATATATGCTCTGCCTTCATTTCAATTTTTAGTCGTAAAATTGCATTTTTTATAATTCACTCTATTAATGTAGGCTTTTCTGCTCATTTAGTCAATACAGCAAAATTTAGATAACCGTCAAGCTGTTAGATATGCATATTTAGTTTGACTTATTCGTTTTATTATAATACCATCTTCCATAAGAACCTTGTAAGCATATATTGTTTTCGAGGAATTGCCGGTATTAATTATACAGTAGCAGTATCGGTAAAGTAAATTTTTGAGGTGTTTTTTATGGTTAAGACTTTGTATGTTGGTAACTTATCTTTTAATGCGTCTGAAGAGGATTTGAGAAGCTTCTTTTCAGATTACGAAACAGTTAGTTCTGTAAAGGTAATTACCGATCGTGAGACAG
>CAZOGA010000152.1:0-3055 GCA_964579095.1 uncultured Desulfurellales bacterium | reverse complement strand
CTATCTTTTTTAATCTCGTTTTCAAACCTTCTAACTGCTTAAAAAACGGCAGCATAATCCATATTAAATAGTTCTCCTTTATTTCTTAACAACAGTGGTAAATACTGTCCCTGCTTTTTTTAAATGCCAATAATTTACCTGTCTCTTTATCTTAAAAGTTAATGGAAAATTAAAAAAATTTTATGTTACAAAGAGCACATTCAAGGTAAAAACTTGAAATATAAATATTTAGATGATAGTTTATGAAAAATATAAACTCTAAAGGAGACTGGTATAGATTTAAAAAAGGCTTTTGAGACGGCTATGCAGGGAGAAATTGAAGGAAGAGAACTGTGTCGTACCGCAGCTCGGCAGACAGACGACAAAAAGGCAAAAGAGGTATTTATGAATCTGTCAAATGATGAAGATATGCATCTTGCCTTTCTTAAAAAACTCTATAAGGAATACAATGAAGGCAAAAAAATAGAACTTCCTGAACTGCCGAAAATAAGAGACTTCGATGATGCCGAAAGTCCTATTTTTACGAGAGAATTTAAGAAATTTGTGAGCGGCAAAGATTTTGAAATGACAGCCCTGTCTATAGGAATGAAACTGGAACTTGAAGCGGCCCAGTTTTATAAGGATATAGTAAAACAAGCCGAAAACGAAAAACTAAAGGAATTCTTTTTGTATCTTGCAAAATGGGAAGAAGGCCATTTTGAAGCTTTAAGGAGTCAAAAAAACTATTTTGGGGAGTACTACAAAAGCAAATACTTATTTTTTAGAGGATTTTAGTTATAACCGGATTTATTGTTATAATAAATGACATCTGAATTCTTATTGTCTGCAGTTTAAGATTTCTTGCAAACAATTATTATAGATTTGACCTTACGCAAAATGCAAAAGTAGAATATTTAAATACAAAAGATGCTATCCGAGATAAGTTGAATGCAATAATTTATTTGTCCCTGTATCTCTTCCTTATTTCTTAAAATATACCTCAAATATCGGGCAGCGTTTTAATGGCGTTATGATATCACTCAGAGAAAGTATTACGTTGCATATACAACCTTAATATTGTATCTTAGCTTATATGTTTGGTGAATGTCTCAAAATATTTCGATATCATACTATCACTCTTGCGCCTGTATCAGCTATATATTATATAGCTGATACAGGAATTGTGCTGTCTAAAATACATAAATGCACCTCGAAAATAATTTCTACGGCTTCAATTCTTCTTCGCTGCCGGCATAAAAAAATGACAAGGGGCATGAGAATCGCTATTAATGCAACAGCTTATTAGTTTTAATTGATGGGAAAAATTCATGAATAGAAAAGTCGGTGCAATGCTTATAGATACCGTTATAATCGGACTTGCTGGTGCTGCAAGTGCCCAAATATTTGTATTTTTACTAAAATTTATTGAGCATTATTCATTAACCCTTATAACCGGATATACGCCCCCTGACGTTTTAAATATTTTAATCGGCAATACGCATAACCACTCATATAACGCACTTCTAATTATACCTGTTATTGTTGCAGGCGGATTGATTTCTGGTTTTCTGGTTTATACCTTTGCGCCTGAAGCCGAGGGACATGGAACCGATGCGGCAGTTAGAGCTTTTCATAGAACAGGCGGTTATATAAGAACAATAGTAATACCTCTGAAAATAATAGCCTCGGCAATAACAATAGGCACGGGCGGCTCTGCCGGAAGAGAGGGTCCAACCGCTCTTTTCAGCGCAGGTGTCGGTTCTATATATGCTAAATTCAGCGGGGCATCTATTAAAGAAAGAAGGCTATACGTTTTAATAGGAATGGCTTCAGGACTTTCTGCAATATTCAGGGCTCCTGTCGGAACATCTATTTTTGCGATTGAGGTGCTGTACAGCGATATAGAATTTGAATCAGGCGCTCTGTTTTATACGCTGCTTGGTTCTATTGTAGCCTACATTGCAACGGGCTTTATTGTAGGATGGGATTCAATATTTAAAGTGCCCTATAATCTGCAGGTTAACAGTGCTTCTACGTTTTTATATCTTAGTGTGCTTGGCTTATTCAGCGGTTTTGTAGGTGTTATTCTGCCCAATTTCTTTTACTATACAAGAGATATGTTCCATAAGATAAAAATACCGCCTCACTTCAAACCGGCGCTGGGAGCGCTGATGGTAGGTATAATAGCTTTAGAGCTGCCCCAAGTTCTCGGGGGAGGCTACGGTTGGATTCAAGATGCAATAGACGGGAAAATGGCCATCAGTCTATTATCAATGTTGTTGGTAGGCAAAATGCTTGCATTTACATTTACAGTTTCGTCAGGCGGATCCGGCGGTGTATTTGCACCGACACTGTTTTTAGGGGCAGTTCTCGGCGCCATTTTCGCCCATATTTTTCACCAATCCTCTGCAGTGTTTGCCGTTATCGGCATGGCATCTGTTTTTGGTTCGGCTGCAAGGGCGCCTTTAGCCACTATAATGATGGTTATGGAAATGACAGGTGGATATAATCTTCTCGTTGCTGCTGCATTTACTGTTCTGCTTGCTTATTTAATTCAAGTTACTTTGACTGATAGATTGAATCTAAAATACGGCAGCCTATATGAAGCTCAAGTTCCTACAAAAGACTATTCACCAGTTCACCAAATAGATATCTTGAAAAATATACTGTTATGCAATTTGAATAAATTATCTTTAGATACTAAGGATGTAAGTGAGGAAAAATTATTGCATCTTTTAGAATCAGGCATACCTATTGATCTGCCCAACGGAAAAGCCCTGTTTTTCGGAACTTTAATAAAAGATATAGATGCAGCTAATATAGAAGGACGCCTAAATTATAAGAATACAGAAATCATATATATTTTTAGGAACGGAAAGTGGATACATCCGAACGAAATAGAACAATTAAAGAAGAATGATGAGATCTTGGTTTGCGGCACATATGATGCCGTAGAAAAAACTAAAGATAATTTCAAAAGAATTTCTTACATTTTCTCTAAACTTAAGAAACAACACGCAAGACTCGAAAAACACGTTAAGAGAAGTGTCCCAAGCAGTTAGCTGAAAATATATTT
>CAZOGA010000151.1:0-3073 GCA_964579095.1 uncultured Desulfurellales bacterium | reverse complement strand
CGCTTCTTCCGCCGAGTCTTGCAAAACCTATAACCATATTCTTTGCATAGTTTTCCTGTATCTCAAAAAAATAACCGTCATCCACAACTTTGCCTATAACATCTTTCATATTATAAGGTTTATTCGGATCCGAAGGTATAAGATCGTATATTGATTCTTCTCTCCTATCTGCCGGATCTTCTGTTGGCTGATAAGGAGGATCTTCCATATTATTTTGAGGTATAAACTGCATTAGCTCTTTTACTATCATCAATGCATCTTCATCATTTTCCGCTGCAAAATGGGAAACCTGTGTTTTTGTTGTATGAGCCTCCGCACCGCCGAGCTCTTCTTTTGTTATCTTTTCGCCGGTAACAGCTTCAATAACATCCGGTCCCGTGATGAACATAAAACTTGAATTTTTAACCATTATCGTAAAATCAGTTACTGCAGGAGAATAAACCGCTCCGCCTGCTGTCGGCCCCATGATAACAGAAATCTGAGGAACAACGCCTGACGATAGAACGTTTCTTAAAAATATATCTGCATAACCTGCCAACGATTCAACACCTTCCTGAATTCGTGCACCGCCAGAATCATTCAATCCAATAACAGGTGCTCCGGTTTTTGTTGCCAGATCCATAATCTTGCACACCTTCCTTGCAAAGGCACCGGATAAAGATCCGCCAAAAACGGTAAAATCCTGACTAAACACATATACAAGTCTTCCATCTATAGTTCCATATCCCGTTATAACACCATCTCCGAGGATTTTCTGTTTATCCATTCCAAAATCCTGGCATCTGTGTGTAACAAACTTGTCAAATTCAACAAAGCTACCCTCATCAAGAAGCAAATTAATTCTTTCCCTTGCTGTCAACTTTCCTTGAGCATGCTGCTTTTCTATTCTTTTTTCTCCGCCGCCAAGCTCAGCTTGTGCTTCTAACTCTTTGAGCTTCTTTAGACTGTCCTGCATTTCTACCCCCTCTTAAAAGATTATATAAATTAAATATAAGCTTTATGTGCAGATTTTAAATAATTCTGGAGTTAAGAAGTGAAAATCGATACTAAAGATAATAGAATAATAGAGCTTTTAGAAGAAAACGGACGTAGACCACATAATGAGATAGCTGACAATCTCGATATTTCAGAAGGCACTGTTAGAAATAGAATGAAAAAACTAATAGATAACGGTCTCTTGAAAATAAAAGCACTGGTAAACCCAAATAAATTAACAGAAAAACAACTGATTTATATTCTTGTAACGCTTGAAGCAACAAAAAGATGAGAAGAGATTGCACAAAAGGTTTCAGAACTTCCCAACGTTAAATCTGTTTCTATGATAGCAGGTAGATTTGATCTAATTATTGAACTATTTATAGAACCTTATAATTTAATAAACTTCCTGACTAATGATCTTGCATCAGTTGGTAATATTTCCTCTACAGAAAGCCTTGTTACCATAAAAAACTTTAATAAATGGATATAAACAAGGGTATGGCTTATCTACAGTAAAGATCCCGGGTCAAGCCCGGGATGACAGTAACGATTTATTAAACAATTGTAAATTAGGAATTTTTGACTGCGAATTATTCAATATTTACAGCGAGTATAACCCTGAATATATTAACAAAAGGCTCTCTATTAGCATCACTACTATGAGGGAGTAAACGGCGGTCATAGTAATCCTTTAATATCCTCTCTTTTAAAGCTAAGTTATAGAGTTAAACTCAAAAAGCGATAATCTTCTACTGCATAATTCAATGTTGGTTAATACACTGGCCATACATGCTCATGACAGTGTGTAATTGGAAAGCTAAACTTTAGCCGTATTGTAGTCGGAATTGAATTAACATCACCATCATATACAAGTTCTTTCTCTTCTTGCTTAAACTTATAAAGATCAAAGGGTAAAGCAGCTAAAAGCCAATGAAAATCATACGAATTTGTACTGTACATTGACCCCTGAATATCACATGCAAGTTTTATTGAATGCGTTGAAATATCTGAAGAATATAAGCAATTGAGAGCTTTCTTATTATACTTTTTTAAATCACTTTTAAAATTATTTTCAATCGATTTCGAAAATTCATCGATAGAAGCAGAGATCCTGGTAAAATCACTTTTATCATAAATAGAAATTCTTGTGTAATGTAACAGATTACCATCTGATTGAACCTCTATTGTAACTTTTATGGGTAAATATTCGCTAGTATTCTCCGCAGTAGATTTTTTTACCTTAAATCCAGCTAATACAAAAACAATAATAAGTAACACTAAAATAGCCATAGTATATTTCTTATACATTTTCCCCCTCCTTTATGAAATTGTATATTGATCCATTTACTATAGCATCTTCATGAATTACCTTACCTTTATAAATATTTTTAAGCAAAAGGCCATGTTGAATAAATATTTTTTTAAGCTTTTCTGTATCAGTATGCTCCGGATATGCTGAAATAAGCACATTATTTTTAGAAATCCTTTGTACTTCATCGAGAAGTTTAATTAAATTGGTGCTTCCAGCAGGAAAATACCAGAATATATCATAGAGAAGCACAACATCAAACATAGCATCAATAAAATCTAAGTGAAGATCACCATTTGTGTGTACAATTTCAACATTATTAAGATTTTGCTCCTGGCATTTTTTTGAAAGTTCAGTAAGCTTTGATTTATTTTCATCAACCGCATATACCCTGCCGGACTCCCCCACAATTTTAGCAGCAGGTATAGTATATGTACCCTTTCCACAGCCAAAATCTAAGACCATTTCTCCTTCTTTAATACCAATCTTCCTAAAAATCTCTAAACAGATTGGTTCATATTGCGTTTCTTTATAGTATTTCATTCAGGTTAACTGCCTTTCAGTAAGATAAAAAAGGCCTGCTTTCCCCTGAAAATATCCTGCATGCACAGAACTTTTCATAAAAAAGAGGCTTTTTCATTTAACTCACTTGTTCAAATATTATCATAAAATTAATGTAAAATCAATAAGATAAATGCAAAAAATCTTATATATTTTAATTAAACATCAATCAAATATTAATGCCTGATTATGGTACTTAAAATATTAATAAATGCATCGTTATCT
>CAZOGA010000150.1:0-3080 GCA_964579095.1 uncultured Desulfurellales bacterium | reverse complement strand
AATTGAACTTCTAACGATGTTTCCTCTTTTGCTTCGCGTCTTGCGGCGTTTTCTGCTGATTCCCCGTAGTCTATAAAACCACCCGGCATTGCCCAGCCATAAGGCGGATTTTTACGCCTAATGAGTACTATTTTATCATCAATATTGATAATGATGTCAACTGTCGGTATAGGGTTTTTATATATCTTCACCGGATATGAACATCTTGGGCACAAAACAGCATCTTGTGCTTCCCCGCTCAACTCATTTTCAGCCTTTTTTATCATAGATAAAACATTTGCCGCAGCAGTTCCGCCATAGCTTTTCCTTGAATCAACAGCTTTTTTATAGTGCAGTACATTGAGCACATCACTTTCAATAAGATCTGAAAACTCCTTTAGCTCCTCTATGGATAGTTCTTCCAAACGTTTGTCTGATTTTTCGGCATAGGCAACAACCTCACCGCATATTTTATGAGCTTCCCTGAACGGCATACCTTTTTTAGCAAGATAATCTGCCAAATCCGTTGCAGTTATAAAGCCTTTTTTTAATGCATTTTCCATGGGTACTTTATTCGGTTTGATACCGGGAATCAGACGTATAAGCACATCCAATATACTATTTACGGTGTCAACGGAATCAAAAATACCTTCTTTATCTTCCTGCATATCCCTATCATAGGATAGAGGCAAGGATTTCATAAGTACGAGCAGAGTTGTTAGATTGCCGTAAATTCTCGCTGTTTTCCCCCTGATTAACTCTAATGCATCCGGATTTTTCTTCTGCGGCATAATGCTTGATCCCGTGCAGAATTCATCCGGCAGGTTTATAAATTTAAACTCTGCTGTAGAGAATAAAATCAGTTCTTCGGAGAGCCTTGATGTGTGCATAGAAAATATGGCGGCATTATTCAAAAACTCTATCGCAAAGTCACGGTCAGAAACCGCATCTATAGAATTTTTGGAGATGGAAGAAAATTTCAGCTGCTCTGCTACGTAGAGCCTATCTATAGGAAAGCTTGTGCCGGCCAGTGCGCCGCTGCCCAAAGGCATAACATCTATGCGTTTAATGTTGTCTAAAAATCTCTCTTTGTCACGTTTGAATTTTTCATAATATGCCAGTATATAATGGGAAAAAAGCACAGGCTGGGCGTGCTGCATATGAGTAAATCCAGGCATAATAAACTCTATATACTGCTTAGCCGCATCAATCAGTTTGCTAAGCAGTATATTAATTTTGTCTATTATTTCAATTGAAGCATCCCTTAAAAATAACCTTATATCTAATGCTACCTGATCATTTCTGCTTCTTGCCGTATGCAGTTTTCCGCCGACCTTTCCTATGCTTTCTATGAGTTTTCGCTCTATGTTCATATGTATATCTTCATCTTCAACGGAAAATTCAAAAGATCCTTCATCTATCATATGCTTTATCTTCAATAACCCGTCTATAATCTTCTCAGCTTCTTCTTCTTTTATTATGTTCTGTTTGGCAAGCATTTTTGCATGTGCTACGCTGCCCTTTATGTCCTGTTTGTATAGCTTCTTATCATAGCTTATCGATTCGGAGAATTTTTCCATAATTTTGTCCGTACTCTCAGAAAAACGTCCACCCCATAATTTTTTACTCATCTTCAATCCTTATAAGCAGTGTTTTATCTTTTACTATGCTCATTTTATCTATTATACTTAATGCCTCTTTAACATCTTTTTCAAATGCATCATGGGTTATGACCATTAAAGGCACCCATTGGCTATCCTTGTTGGGTTGTATAACGCTCTTTATGCTAATATTTTTCTCGCCCAATATACCGGATATTTTTGAAAGCATACCGGCAGAATCTTTAACCGTAAATCTCAAATAATACCGCATTTTCAAACTATTAATGTCAACAATTTCCTTTTTTGTCACATAATTAAATGGAAAGGACATCAAGGGAATACGCAGGTGCGATGAATGCTTTATGTTTCTTGCTATATCCATGATATCAGAAACAACAGCGCTTGCCGTAGGCAGACTGCCTGCACCTTTTCCTATATATACGGTGTCTTCCGCCATATCACAGCATACTTTAATTGCATTATAAACACCGTCAACCTTTGCCAAAACGTTTTTCTTTTTTAACATAGCCGGGTGAACCCTTACGTCAACTTTCCCGTCGTTTGTATTTGCAATACCGAGCAATTTTATGCGGTATCCCTGATCATCTGCAAATTTTATATCCATATATGTTATGTCTCTTATGCCCTCGGTATAAACATTCCGTTCTTTTATATCTGTACCGAATGATATAGACGATAAGATGGCCATTTTATGCGCTGCATCGATACCGTCAATATCAAAAGCAGGATTTTTCTCGGCAAATCCCTCATCTTGAGCGGTTCTCAACACATCATCAAATGGTTTTTTATCTTCTAACATTTTTGTCAGTATATAATTGCAAGTTCCATTTACTATGCCCTTTACAGAGTATATATTGTTTGCGGACAGCGATTCCTTTATAGCTTTTATGATAGGTATGCCGCCTGCCACGCTCGCCTCGTATCCAACATCAACTTTATTTGAGAATGCCTTTTGAAATATTTCAAAACCATAATTTGCAAGCAGAGCTTTATTAGCGGTAACCACGCTTTTTCCTTTTTCAATACTTTCCAAAACAAATTTCTTTGCAAATTCCACTCCGCCGATAAGCTCAACAGCTATGTCAATATCATCATCTAACAGCTCTCTATAATCATCAACAATAAGTTTTTTTGCTGCATTTTTTACATCGCTTCTAATGCTGCGTGAGTATATTTTTTTCAAATTGAGTTCAAACCCCAATCTCTTTCTTATAATGTCAGCGTTTTCACTCAGTATTTTAATAACACCCGAACCAACAGTTCCCGCCCCCAATAAACCTATATTTATTTTTTTCATATTATACATCACTCCTTCTACATAATAACAGATAGCAGTATACAAAGTATTCAGTTTAAATTCAAATTTAATTCAGCATCACGTATCTTTAATTCACTTTATACATTTTGGTAATCTTTTGCGTGTATCCATTTCGGGGTCAGATACTGTGATAAAAGTCAAGCACAAATCCCCCTTTTTAA
>CAZOGA010000149.1:0-3105 GCA_964579095.1 uncultured Desulfurellales bacterium | reverse complement strand
TTGATTGTTGTAGCTCTTCTTATAACATGAAAGTTTGTTAATATGTAGCCCTTTTTTGAAATTATAAATCCGGAACCCAAAGCATGAACCTTCCTCTTCATAGGCACATTGTTAAAAAAGTTCTTAAAAAACTTATCAAATGGGTCGTTGTCGTTAAACCTATAATTATGAAAAGGAGCAATGTTTTTCACAATCTGAGTTGTGCTAATGTTCACAACGGCAGGTAAAGCAGCTTTAGCCACATCCTTAATGCCGGGCAGATTGTTGGCAAAAGCACCCGATGAAAACATTGTTATAAACATTACAACAAAAAACACTTTAAAACGTTTCAAATACAGCATTTCCACACCTCCAAAAAATTTTCTAATAGCAATAATCCAAAATCTCTCTTTTTCAACATGCTGTTTATTTCAGACACTTTTAATTTTGTAAATAAGCGCTTTATCTTGATTTTCACACTCGGCCGCCAACACATTACTCAGATAAGCGTCATCCATTGTTTCTTGAATATTTACACTGTTCAACCCGGCAGCACTATCACTATTCATTGCGTACGATGAAAAAGACAGACCATCAAACATAATAACCGTCGTCAAAACTCCGCTGAAAATAAAACTCTTCACCATCATTCACCTCCTTAATAATTTCACTGCCATTATATAAAATCGATTATTACAAAATGATTAAAACAAAAACTATTTTTCAGGTAAATAAACAAAAACAGATGTACCTTTATTCAACTCGCTCTTTATATCTATTCGTCCGTTGTGAAGCTTAATTATCCTCTCTGCTATGCTCAATCCCAATCCAAAACCACCTATTTTTTTTGAGCGCGATTCGTCAACCCTATAAAATTCCTCGGTTATTTTGCCAAGCTTATCCTTTGATATCCCTATACCGCTATCTTTTATCTCGGCAGCCACAAAGTTATCTTCCCTTTTTAAGCTTATATCCACTATGCCGTTTTTTTTATTATATTTTATTGCATTATCAATCAAATTAATAAATATTTCAACAAGGGTTATTTTATCACCCTTAACAACGCAATTTTCTTTTCTTTCAAATTTTACGGATACATTGTTTTTATACGCCGGATATTTCAATACGGATAGAGATTCTTCTATAACTTCATTTATATCTACATAGTTAAGCGATATTCGGCTGTATTTGGAATCCAGTTGAGCTATTAAAAGCATCCTTTCAATTAAGTTAGACATTGTCTTAGATGTTTTTTTAACCGTTTCAAGCGCCTTTTTATACTCATCCTGTGTCCTATCCCTTTTTAGGGCAACGTCGCTTTGCATCATAAGAACAGAAACAGGTGTTTTAAGCTCGTGGGATACGTCTGATATAAACCTTTTTTGCTGTTTGAATGCCTTGTTGAGCCTATCAAGCATATTATTGAACGAGGAAACAAGCTCTCTAAGTTCATACGGCACATTCTCGATATCTATTTTTTCTTCAAGATTCTCCTTCGATATTCTGTTTATCTTCCCGCTTATATCCTTGATCGGTTCAAGCGCCCTGTCAGATACTATAAACCCGCCGAGTGCTGATATGAGCATAATAAAAATTATTGACAGGAATATAATCAGTATAAAATGATTTAAAATACCATTTTCTTTGCTTACGTCATACGCAACTTGTATAACCATCCTATTATCTTTGTCAAAGAAATTTAATAATCTTAATGTTTTGTTCTCAAATTTCATATTTTCAAATTTGTCAAATCCTTTATTGAAAGGCAAAGATATCCCGCCGAGGGATATGGATTTTTCAAGTGTGCTGCCGTTTGCAGAACGTATCTGAAAAAAGTATTTTGAATATCTCGACGAATATATCCACAGTCTGTCATTTGAGAAACTAAAACTATGCATACGGCCCTTATTGTCTGAAAAACTGATGCTGAAGCTGTTGCTTTTTATCAAAGAATCAAGATCCTTGGCTTTTGATAACAGATTTGAATCAATGGGTTTATACACGATTTCCTTTAAACTGATAATCAACACGGCAGATAATATCAATAAAACGAGCAATATAACCGCAGAATATAATAAAATCAATCTTGATTTGATTGAGGATAGAATCATTCTTCTTTCACCATATAACCGCCGCCGCGCACTGTCCGTATCAATTTTTTATTAAAATTATCGTCTATTTTTCTCCGCAGCCTTGTTATCATAACATCCACAACATTGCTGTCCAAGTCAAAATCATAATTATATATATGCTCAACTATCCTGCTTCTTGATAAGAGTTTGTTTTTATTTAAACACAGATATTCGAGCAGTGTATATTCTTTTGCGGTTAATTTGATTGCTTTTCCGCCTCTTGCAACTTCGTGTGTCGAAAGATTTATCGACAGATCAGCTATGTTTATTATATTTGACGATTCATTAAAATTTCTTCTTAAAACAGCCTTGATACGTGCCAAAAGCTCATCGAAAGAAAAAGGTTTTGTTAAATAATCGTCTGCTCCGCCGTTTAATCCTTTAATTTTGTCCTCAACATCACTCTTTGCGGTAAGTATCAGAACAGGCGTCTTTATGCCTTTATTTCTTAATGTTTTCAATATATCCAATCCGTTAATTTTTGGGAGCATTATATCCAATATTATTATATCAAACGGCTCGTTTTCGGCAAAAAACAGGCCTTCTTCTCCGTCGTAAACCGCATCTACGGAATAATCTTCATCTTCAAGCCCACTCTTTATTAAATCAGCTAATGTCTTTTCATCCTCAACAACAAGAACACGCATCTATCTCTACCTCCCAAAAAACAACATTACTATAACACAATTTTATAGATTCAGGTGGTAATATTTATAAAAAGCTCTAATAATTGCACTTTCATTTTTGAAACAGTAAATTCCGGTTTTAGGTTGAAACCTTAAGTTCCAAACAGATAGACAAAGCGAAACTAAAAAAAGAAGATATCAAGGTCATATTTTTAAATTACATTTGGCCTTACGCACCAAGTGTTTCCCGCCGTGCTAAACTACACCACCAACGCAAAGTAAAACTGCACCAGTAAGAGTTAATTTGGTATGCTCTCCCGACTTCACTCACTTTTTCCTAAAAACCCATTATCTATAGGGTTTTTACT
>CAZOGA010000148.1:0-3201 GCA_964579095.1 uncultured Desulfurellales bacterium | reverse complement strand
CTCAAGTGTGATTTTTGATAAGGCCAAATATTTATAGTGGTTGAAACCGGAAACAGAAGGGTATATTCGGCATAAACGTAATCAAAATTCCATGTTTTATGTAAAATGCACACGGCGAAAGGCTAATAAAAAATTTGACTAATTTTATTTTTTTTAATAGCCTTATCTTTTAGAATATAGAGGAGGGTTTTATGAAATTCAGAACAAAGATGATTTTATATGGTTTAGGATCGGTAATTTTATTTATGCTGTTTTTTGCAGTTTACGCAGGTTTTTGGTATTCTAATTCTTATCATAGCGAGGTGAAAGATACCAGAAGCTTACTTATGCAAGGGAAAAAACATCAATTAAAATCGCTGATGGATAGTTTTGTTTATGCCTATAATTTGCATTATGCAGCTTATAAAGAGGGCAAGATAACAAAACCGGAATTGGAACGTTATACTGTTTCATTATCAAATCAATTAAAATATGACAATAAAGAAGGATATTATTTTATTACTGATTCTAAGGCTTTGATGATTTCAGATCCTGCTAAACCGTCTGTTAACGGAAAAAGTGTATATAATTTTCGCGATAAAAAGGGCGCTTATCTGTTTCAAGATATGATAAAAGTGACAAATAAATACGGATCGGGATATGTTCAATACTGGTGGGAAAAGCCGGGATTTGGGATTGCTCCAAAGCTGACATATGTTTCCAAACTCCAGGGTTTGGGATGGATAGTCGGAACAGGTTTTTATATAGATGATATAGACAAGCAGATTATAATGAAAAGCAGAGTTTTTCTACATAAGATATACGGTTCTATAATTACATCTATAGTGATTGCGTTTGCTATTTTTATAATTGTATTTATTATAGGCGCAATAGTATCTAAGAAATTAATTGCACCGCTGAAGAAACTCTCTGACAACATAAAACAGCTCAGCACAGGAAATGGAGACCTAACACTAAGAGCTGCCGTTAATACAAAGGACGAATTCGGACAATTGGCAGGTGATATTAATGGGTTTTTAAACTATCTTCGGTCTGTGATAGAAAAAACTCAGAATGTCGGCAAGGATCTTGATCAAAACACAAATTCTCTTTCCACAGCCGCACAGGAGATGTCATCCACGATAGAAGAGCAGGCGCGCACGATGGATGAGATAGTGGGAGCTGTAGCTGATGCAAATCAAGCGCTGTCAGGCGTTGCTCAATCAACGGAAAACATAAACAACAATGCGGAAGATATGAGCCAATCTATGAATAATTCACTCTCTGCTATAGAAGAAAGGGCTAAACGTATGCAGACTATAGTGAACAACGTTAAAAATACAGCGGCTAAAATGAATGTGGTGGGAGAATCATCTAACCAGATAGGCGGAATAGTCAATGTAATATCGGAGATAACAGATCAGACAAATCTGCTTGCACTTAACGCTGCAATAGAGGCTGCGCGTGCCGGAGAGGCAGGGCGCGGATTTGCCGTTGTTGCGGATGAAGTCAGGAAGCTGGCGGAAAAAACGCAGAGGGCGACGCAGGAGATAGAAGAGATGGTTCACACTATGCAGAATAATACAAAAGAAGCGGTAGATGTGACCAAAGAGATAGAAGATAATGTCTTAAAAGAGGCTCAAGAGACAGAAAATGAGAGAGGCTTGATAGATAAGCTTGCCAACAAAGTGGACAGTGTGATAAATGAGATTAATACCACATCTGCGGCAACGGAGGAGCTTTCCAGCACATTTTCAGAGATTGAAATGCAGATAAAAGAGGTTGGTGAAGCCTCAAAAGAAAATGCCAAAGTTGTCGAGAGTGTTTCCTCTATGGCAGTTAATTTAGGCGATAAGGCGAAAGAACTTGATAATATGATAGGGCAATTTAAGGTTTAGTACGAACTTCAATTAGGGGAATTGTATACAAAATATGATTCCCCTAATTTTTTAATCAAGTGGATAAAGTTAAATCCAAAGATAAAGATATAAGAATATTAGAAACGTTTATAAGTGTGTATTGTAAGCAAAATCATATTAAATGCGGTGTCGAAATATATAAAGACGGGTTGTGCAGAGAGTGCTACGATGTTTTAGAATATGCTAAATATAAAAGGGAACATTGTACCATTGAAGAGAAACCTATGTGCAAGCATTGCAAAATTCATTGTTACAGCCCGAATATGAGGGAAAAAATAAAAAAAATTATGAGATTCAGCGGAATCTATTTTATAAAACATGGACGATTTGATTGGATATTGCACTATTTCTTCTAATTTGATAACATTTACGTATTGGCTGTGCGAATGTTTAAAACTTGTTCTTTATAGATTTTTTAAGGAGAACGTTTATGGAACAATACGAAGAAAAAATAAAGATGGCCGCCGAGATGATAAAGTCATCCGATGCGCTGTTAATTACAGCAGGTGCCGGCATTGGCGTTGATTCCGGATTGCCTGATTTTAGAGGAGATAAAGGCTTTTGGAATGCATATCCTATGTATGAGAAACTAAAATTAAGTTTTGTAAATGCTGCAAATCCTGCTCATTTTGAGCGTGATCCTGCATTCGGCTGGGGATTTTACGGACATAGACTGGAATTGTACAGAAAGACACAGCCGCATAAGGGATTTTACATAATGCTTGACTGGATGAAAAAATTAGGAATTGATTATTTTGTTGTTACGTCCAACGTAGACGGCCAATTCCAAAAAGCAGGCTATCCTGAGAATAAAATATATGAGGTTCATGGTTCCATACATTATTTTCAGTGTTTGAACGACTGTACAAATGCTATATGGGAAAATAGAGAGACAATAGAAATAGATTATGAAACTATGCGCGCCAAAAATATTCCGAAATGCCCGTTTTGCGGTGCTGTTGCGCGCCCGAATATTTTGATGTTCGGTGATTATTCATGGATTCCGGACAGAAGCCATAATCAATCTTTAAATTTTGATAATTTTCTGTATTACAACAAAGGCAAAAGGGTTGTTGCGATAGAGATAGGCGCAGGCGATGCCGTAGCTACAATAAGAAATATTACAGAAAGCACGGCAAGAAAATATTCAGCAAATATCATTAGAATAAACTTAAGACAGCCGTCAATTAATAAGCCGCATATAGGAATAGGTGGAACAGCATTAAAAGCGATATCTGATATTGATAACTATATAAAATGTTAAATTGCGGATGACAATTATGAATAATTGTAAATTATAATT
>CAZOGA010000147.1:0-3211 GCA_964579095.1 uncultured Desulfurellales bacterium | reverse complement strand
TTTATGTAAATTTAAAATACTGATTCTGGCTCATATCTTTATCTTTTGCTTTTAAATAGATATTTTACAAAGTCGGAATCGGATGAAATTACAAAAGTTGAATTGCTTCTTAATGAGTTTTTATAAGCTTCAAGACTTCGTGCAAATTTGTAAAATTCTTTATCTTTGCTGTATGCTTGTGCGTATATTTTTGTTGCTTCGGCATCACCGTTACCTTTTATAACTTCTGATTTTTTCTTAGCTTCGGCTAAAATAATCGTCCGCTCCTGGTCAGCCTGTGCCCTTATCTTGATTGCTTCTTCCTGTCCCTCAGATCTATAACGTTTTGCTTCCCTTGAGCGTTCGGCTCTCATTCTTTCAAAAACATGTTTCTCGTTCTGCTCCGGCAGATCAGCCCTCTTAATTCTTACATCAATAACTTTTATTCCATATATTTTGCCGAGCTCAGCACATTTTTTTGTAACCGTCACCATTATTTTGTCTCTGTATTTCGAAACTATATCTGATAAAGCATGCTTTCCCATCTCGACCCTCAGCTGTGCGTACACAATATCATCAAGCCTCTCTTGAGCCCCCCCTTCACTTCTAACACTTTTATAAAATAAAAGCGGATTTGTTATGTACCATTTAGCGTAATTATCAATGATAAGGTTCTTCTTATCCATAGTGATTATTTCCGTAGGCGGAGAATCATAAACTAATAGACGCTTATCAAAATATATCACCTGCTGTATAAACGGCATTTTTATATGCAGGCCGGCATTTTTAACTCCGCCCACAGGTTTTCCAAACTCTAAAACTATAGCCTGTTTTGTCTGATCTACGCTATAGAAAGCCCCGCTCAAAACAATAACTGCCAAAACAATAATTATTAATGATAATCCGCCTAATTTTTTACTCATTTTTCTTCCTGTTTATTGAGCTGCAAAAAATTCTTTAGAGGTAAAACCTTTGTAATATTTTTTGATGAATTTTTATCAATTATAATTTTTGTAACATCCGGCATCACTTTTTCCATAGTTTCGAGGTACATCCTGGTTCTTGTTATATCCTTAGCTTTTTCGTACTGCTTTAAAATTTGCAGAAATCGATTTGTATCGCCCTGTGCCTGCAGTATTTTTGATTGTTTATACGCCATAGCCTGATTAAGCATTTTCTGTGCATCACCCTTTGCTTTAGGCAAAATATCATTTCTATAGCCTTCGGATTCATTAATAATCTTAACTTTATCCTCTTTAGCTGATGCAACATCTCTAAATGCCCGTATAACAGATTTCGGCGGATGCACATCCTGCAGCTGCACAACTTCTATAGCTATGCCGGTTTTATAATAATCAAGTATATGCTGAACTTCATGTTTAACATCCTGCTGCACCTTAAATTTCCCCGATGTCAGCACTTCATCGATATTTATCTTGCCTATAACTTCACGCATAGCAGCCTCAGCAACATCTTTAACCGTTTTCCTGACATTCTTAACATTGAAAAGATAAGCAATAGGGTCCTTTATTTTATATTGGAGTATAAACTGAATACTCACGATATTTTCATCGCCTGTAAGCATTAACGACTCTTTCTCAACATCTCTATATACAGCAGGCGGTCCGATAGATATGGTTCTATAGCCTATTTCCATTTTCTGTATCGCGGCAACTCTCGGCTTTAAAACAGATTCTATAGGATACGGCAAACGATAGTGAAGCCCCGGGGCGGTTGTATATTCAAACTTTCCGAAACGCTTAACTATGCCAATTTCATCGGGTGCAATGGTGTATATTCCGCTTAAAAGCCATAGAATAACCAAAATTATAATAATAAATGAAATGCCGGGCAATCTTATGTTAATCTTATCTTTATAGCTCTTTAAGGTATCAGATATAAAATTCTCTATTTCATTTCTGTCATCCATTTAGAATAGATAACCTATTTGAATTTTTTTTGCAACTTTATTATGCACTATTTTTTGCTGCATTCATCACATATACCATAAAAATACACATCACAGCTATGATAATGGAACTTTTTATCTTTAATTTGCTCAACAATGCAGTCCGTGTTTATTTGAACATCTGTTATTTTACCACACACGGTGCACACCATATGTGCATGAGATGATTGAAGGAGTTCATATTTCTTTTTTTGATGAGCAACATTAAGCTCTTTGATTATAGAAGATTCCAAAAGTGTATCTATATTTTTATAAACTGTTGCAAGAGAAATTGACGGAAAATATAAAATTAATCTTTTATGCAGTTCGTGTATATCAATATGTCCTGCTTTCATAATCTCTTTTATTATTGCAATTCTCTGAGGAGTTGCTTTTAATTGATTTTTGTTCAATAAATTTTCAGGCATGTGGATATTAAAAAATTTATCTTTCATACTGCATAAAATATCACAGAATATTTTTTGTGTCAATTGATAATTTTTTTCCTTGACAAATTTTTATTTTATAATAAAATGGAAAAAGAATTTAGTTTATGGAGGTAGAAAGATGGGCTCAAGTTTAGTTTTACAAAAAGTTCCAGAGTTTAAATTAGATGCTTATAATGCAGCAACAGGACATTATATTAAGGTTTCAAGCGAAAATTATAAAGGTAAATGGTTTGTTGTGTGTTTTTATCCGGCAGACTTCACATTTGTATGCCCGACAGAGATAGCAGCTATGAATGCAAAATATGATGAAATTCAATCTATGGGCGTAGATGTCTTGGCCATATCAACAGACACAAAGTTCTCGCATAAAAGATTTGCCGAAACAGAGCCTATTTTAAAAAACCTTAAATTAACAATTGGGGCTGATCCGACAGGAAGCGCTGCGAGAGCATTTGGAGTTATGATAGAGGAAGAAGGCGCTGCTTTAAGAGGAAGATTTTTAATCAATCCAGACGGCGTTGTTGTTGCTCAAGAGGTTCAGGCTCCCTCGGTGGGAAGAAATGTAAACGAGTTTATAAGGCAGATTCAGGCATGGCAGCATGTATATAAAACAGGTGAGGTCTGCCCGGCAAACTGGAGACCCGGCAAAAAGACCCTGCCCGTAAATACGGATGCTGAAAAAATGACAGGACATGTCGGAGATTATGTAACAATAGAGGAAATCCTTTCATAAAACACCTTTATAATAGCCCTTGTTTCGCACCCTCCTCTTTCCTTGGTGCTGAAAATACAGGGGCTATTATTCCTTTTTATTTAACCGTCCGGACGCGAAAAG
>CAZOGA010000146.1:0-3229 GCA_964579095.1 uncultured Desulfurellales bacterium | reverse complement strand
GATAAGCCTATTATAGCTATGATGACATTTGCAGAAGACGGGCGCTCTATTTTAGGCACATCTCCGGAGGTTTTTGCAATCGCGATATCTGCGATGGATGTTAATGTTGTAGGCGCAAATTGCTCTGTGGGACCTGAAAAACTAAATAAATTTGTTAAAAAAATGGCTGACGTCACAGATAAGCCGCTGATAATCCAGCCCAATGCAGGTATGCCGCTGCTTGTCAATGATAAAACAATTTTCCCTGTGCAGGCGGAGGAATTTGCAAGTTATGCGGATGAGTTTAAAAAGTATGCTTCTATAGTTGCTGGGTGCTGCGGAACAGGACCTGAGCATATTAGACTGCTTGCTCAGAAACTTAAAGGCGCGGCTGTTGCAAAAAGAAGTGTGCCGCAGGCAACATCGCTCACAAGCAGAAATCGATATATCTACATGGGACATTCAAGGCCTGTTGTTTTCATCGGGGAACGATTGAATCCAACAGGCAAAAAATATATGCAGGCTCAATTAAAAGAAGGGAAAACCGGACTATACAGAAAAGAGGCTATAGAGCAAAAAGAACACGGAGCTGAGGTGCTGGATGTCAATGTAGGCATGGCAATGATAGATGAAGCAGCAATGATGAAAAAATGCATATTGGCCGTGCAGAGTGTTGTTGACGTGCCGCTTGTCGTAGATTCATCAGATGTAAAAGCCATAGAAGAGGGACTAAAGGCAGCAGATGGAAAGGTTCTTATAAATTCCCTTAACGGCTCAGCAGATAGCATGAATAAGATCCTGCCGCTTGCAAAAAAATACGGGGCTGCCGTGTTAGCTTTACTGCTTGATGATAACGGGATACCAAGCAGCGCTGAAGAAAGATTAAAAATTTTGGATAGAATTGTCAACGAGGCAAAAAAATACGGTATAAGCAGGGAAAACATTATTGCAGATGCGCTTGCTTTAACTATAGGCAGCGATAAAAAGCGTGCTGTTGAAACACTTAAAACAATAAAATTGATAAAAGAAAAGTACAACATAACAACCGTTTTAGGATTAAGCAACGTGTCATTCGGTATGCCGAACAGAACCATAATCAACTCGGCTTATCTTGCCGTTGCAGTATATAACGGACTTGATGCGGCAATTGTAAATCCCTACGACCCGTTATTATGGCAGATAAAATATGCTGCAGATCTGATAACAGATAGAGATAAGGACGCATCGCTTTATATAAAAAATTCATCATCGATTGACCTTAATTCAAAAACAAAAATAAAGTCGGCAAAGGTGTCCTCCGGATTTGAAAAGAGTTCTTTGGAAGATAAAATTTTTATGTGCATCATAGAGGGTAATGAAGAAGAGATAGAAGAATTAATTAAAAATGCATTAAAAGACAGACAACCTTTGGATATAAGCAATAATTTGCTGATTCCAGCTCTGCAGAAGGTTGGGGATCTGTATGATGCGGGCATATATTTTTTGCCGCAGATGATAAAATCCGCAAACACAATGAAAAAGGCATTTAATATTTTGAAAACAATAATAAAAAGCACATCCAAAAGTGAGAAAAAAAACAAAACAATTGTTATGGCAACCGTTAAGGGCGATATACATGATATAGGTAAAAACATTGTATCTCTTTTACTTGAAACAAATGGTTTTGAAATTGTGGATCTTGGCAAAAATGTGGACGATGAAACAATAATTAAATCTATCAAAGAACATAATGCGGACGCTGTGGGATTAAGCGCATTAATGACAACAACTATGGTAAATATGAAAACCGTTATTGACAAAATTAAAAAAAACGGATTAAATGTTAAAATAATGGTAGGAGGAGCTGCAACAACCGAAGAGTTTGCTAAAAAAATAGGTGCCGATCTCTATGCCAAGGACGCAATAGAGGCCGTTAGGATAGCTAAGGAAAATGTATAATATATTGATAGTTGATGATGATGAACAAATGAGAGTGGCTCTTTGTGCGTCAATTAAATATTTGGGATTTAATGCAACATCTGCAAAAGATGCTAAAGTGGCACTAAAATATCTGAAATCTCAAGACTTTGATGTGATAATCAGTGATCTGAAGATGCCCAAGATAGACGGTATAGAATTTTTGAAAAAGGTTAAAAAATCGAAAGATATACCCTTCATTATGATAACCGCAGTGGGAAGCGTTGAGTCTGCAGTAGAATCCATGAAATTGGGAGCATTTGATTTTATATTAAAACCTTTTTCCAACGATACACTGAAAAAGGTAATCGATTTAGCCATATCGCATCGAGACACGTTGGCAAAAAATCCCAAAAACGTTAGTCAGACAAGCAGCTTCGTTGTTGAGAGTCAGAAAATGAAAGAAATACTGCAGGTAGTAGATAAAGTGGCAAAAACCGATGCAACAATCTTGCTGATAGGGGAGAGCGGCACAGGCAAAGAGGTAGTTGCGCGGTATATACACAACAACAGCAGCAGATCGCACAAGCCGTTTATTGGGCTAAATTGCGCTGCTATACCCGACAATCTGCTTGAAAATGAACTGTTCGGTCATGAAAAAGGTTCATTCAGCGGTGCAACCTGCCAGCATAAAGGCAAATTTGAACAAGCATGCGGCGGCAGCCTGCTATTGGATGAAATAAGTGAAATGCCGCTCGCTCTTCAAGCAAAATTATTGAGGGTGCTGCAGGAAAAGGTTGTAGATAGGATAGGCTCAAAACAATCAATTCCCATTGACGCACGCATTATATGCACGACAAATAAAAGCATGGAAAATGAGGTTAAAGATGGCCGATTCAGAGAAGATTTATATTACAGAATAAATGTATTCCCTATAAAAATACCACCGCTGCAAGATAGAAAAGAAGATATTGAGCCGCTTGTGACATACTTTTTAAAAAAATATACTGTCCTTTTTAACAAAACAATAAATTACTTATCTGACGAAGCATTGGAAATATTAAAAGGTTACAATTGGCCCGGTAATGTGCGGGAATTGGAAAATGTGGTAGAACGCGCAGTTGTGCTATGCAGCTCCGACACCATAAAAAAGGAAGATATATTTCTTCATAGTTTATAACCCGCCTTACGCAAAAATAACTTAAAATCTGAATGTGCGCTGTGGGATGAGTTATAGATTGTATCTTCAACGCCCTTTCATTCATAATTCAGCATTCAAAACTCATAATTCATAATTATTCTTTATGCCCGCATTATTAGGTTGTTCTATCCTCAATCATAGAAGCTTGTATAT
>CAZOGA010000145.1:1964-3243 GCA_964579095.1 uncultured Desulfurellales bacterium | reverse complement strand
GGAATTGAACCTACGGCCTGCTGATTACGAATCAGCTGCTCTACCCCTGAGCTACGCTGGCAACGGTTTGGATTCTAAACGAGATTGATTTTTTTTTCAAGTATTTTGAGGTGTTATGAATTTTTTAGTTAGGTGGGCGATAAATACGATAGCATTAGGCTCTGCGGTACTGATTGTGAAAGGCGTTATGGTAAGCGGTATATTTTCACTAATTATAGCGAGCCTTTTAATAGGTTTTTTAAATGCCACAATTAAGCCTATATTTTTGTTATTTACTTTACCTCTCAACATTCTTACATTAGGAACTTTCACTCTTGTTATAAATACAATTATGATAATCATAGCAGCCGAGATTGTGAGAGGCTTTGATGTGTCAGGTTTTTGGTCCGCTTTTGTTGCGGCATTGATTATGAGTATAATCAGTTTTCTACTTGATATTTTTGTGCATAGAGATATGTAGGCAGCGTTTTATAAATTTTAATAGGGGGAATGGTATGGAGATATTTGAAAAAGTTTTTAAATTGAAAGAAAATAACACCACGGTAATGACAGAAGTCATAGCAGGCATAACAACATTTATGACTATGTCATATATCATATTTGTTAATCCTGCAATACTTTCAAAAACAGGTATGGATTTTGGAGCGGTGATGATGGCTACAGTGCTGGCCTCCGGATTTACAACCATTTTAATGGGACTTCTTGCCAACTACCCTTTTGCTTTGGCTCCCGGCATGGGCTTAAATGCTTATTTTACCTTTACTGTTGTTATGCAGCTGCACTATCCGTGGCAGACGGCACTCGGCGCTGTGTTTATTGAGGGTATAATATTTTTGCTGCTTACATTTGCCAGAATAAGACAGCTGATTGTTTATGCAATACCGGATTCCATAAAATTGGCGACCACGGCAGGTATAGGGCTTTTTATAACTCTTATAGGTATGAAAGAAGCCGGCATAGTGGTTGACAATCCTGCGACATTGGTATCTTTCGGCAATATTACATCTTATGCGCCTCTTTTAACAATTATGGGTGTGGTTGTAACGGGTGCATTAATGGCAAGGCGTGTTAAAGGCGCAATTTTGTTTGGTATAATATTTACATGGGTATTGGGCTTAATATTCGGACAAGCTCATTTTAACGGCATATTCGGAGCGCCGCCTGATATATCGCCCGTATTATTCCACTTAGATTTAAAAGGTGCATTGAATATAGGATTTTTTGGTATAATATTTGCCTTTTTGTTCGTAGATCTATTCGATACGACAGGAACGCTTGT
>CAZOGA010000145.1:0-1864 GCA_964579095.1 uncultured Desulfurellales bacterium | reverse complement strand
CCGAAAGAAATATCAATATCTGTCTGGGTATTGTTTGTTATCTTTGCGGCGAGATTTATATATATGGGAGCGCATTATTGATAGATTTATCCATTAATAATGTTTTAATACCTGATTTTGATAAACTCATATTTGAGCGGGCTTGTGTTGGCATTGATAAGGGATTGATTGTGGAGATTTCTAAACGGCCGCTACATGCAGAAAAAGTTATTGACGGCGATTTTAACTATTTAACGCCCGGTCTTATAGATTGTCACTGTCATATAGAAAGTTCTCATCTTATTCCATCTGAATTTGGAAATGAAATTATGAAACACGGAACGCTGCATGCTGTCTGTGATTGTCATGAAATAGCAAATGTTAAGGGCAGGAAAGGGCTGGAATTCTTTATTAAAAATGCAGAAGATACGGCCTGCAATTTAAAATTTGCTGTTCCTTCATGTGTTCCTGCAACAAAGTTCGCAACAAGCGGGGGAAGAATAGATGTAAGTGATGTTGAGTACTTCTTGGGTTTTGATGAGGTTGTGGCTTTAGGAGAACTTATGAACGTGCCTGCTGTTATCAATAAAGAAAACAGATTTATGAGAATGATAGAACTTGCAAAACAATATCATAAACGGGTTAACGGCCATGCGCCGGGATTGACGGGTAAAACTTTAAAAAAATATATATCTGCCGGTGTTGAAGATGACCACGAAAGCGAAACATATAAGGAGTTAGAGGAAAAAATAAAAAGCGGACTTCATGTATTTATAAGAGAAGGCAGCGCCGAGAAGAGTAAAAATAGTGCATATAAAATTATAGAAAAATATCCGGATAAGGTGATGTTCTGCTCAGACGACAAAACGATAGGCGATATCATTAACAAAGGACATATAAATTATAATCTAAAAAAAGCTGTTAGGCTTGGTGTAAACCCTGTTCTATCTTTAAAAACCGCTTCCTATAACGGTTTAATATATTATGGAATGGAAGAATTTTCCGAAGTGAAGAAGGGCAATAGAGCCTGTTTAGTGCTTTTTGATAAGGCTTTTAACGCTAAAAACGCTGTGATTGACGGAAAAATTATGCACAATAGAAACATCAAATCAGAGATACCTGAAAATTTTCTAAATTCATTTAATATAAAACCTGTAGAAAATGTGCCTAAAATAGGTATTCCGGATCTATGCATATCTGTAAAAAACGGCAGTTTAATCACGGACAGGCTGGAAGTTAGCCGGAATGCAGGCGAATTTGATATAGAAAACGATATGCTGAAATTAGCTGTTTTTGAACGATACGGCCATAACAATAAACAGGCGGCACGAATAAAAGGATTCGGTTTAAAAAAGGGAGCTATTGCATCATCTTTTGCGCATGATTGTCATAATGTATTGTCTGTGGGCATCTCGGATTATGCGATAAAAAAAGCAGTGAATAAAGTTATTGAAAATCAGGGCGGATTGGCTCTTTACGATGGGAATGAAATATTTTTATTATCCTTAAAAATAGGCGGTATCGTATCCAATCAAGATCCGAGAAAAATATCCGAGCAGGTAAATCTGCTGAAAAATAAAGCAAGAGAATTGGGAAGCAGCTTAGATGATCCCTTTGCCATGCTTTCATTTATGGCATTGGAGGTGATTCCTAAATTGAAAATAACAGACAAAGGGCTTTTTGATGTTGTCAACTTTCGTTATGTAAAATAAATACAGGCATTTATTCTTTTGCCATATCAACGGATAATTTTTGTAATTATGTAATAGATCTTACGCATTTTTCAATTTCTGCAGCTCCACAATAATATTAATTTTGGATTTTAGATTATGAATTAAAGAAAAGCACAAGATTTATCCAAGTAAAATTATGTTATGAGAAAATA
>CAZOGA010000144.1:0-3256 GCA_964579095.1 uncultured Desulfurellales bacterium | reverse complement strand
ATATATTGAAATGGTATAAAATACAGTTAAAGTATACAGATAATATTTATTTTATCTATAAAAATAGGATTATTAAATGATATATAGCTGTACAAAAAGGCTGAGAAATAGATAAAAATTATGCAAAAAAACTTATGTCCGTAAGCGGTTATGTATGAATGCAGGTTATTATTTTTGTTTGAACGAAAATTTGCAGGTAATTTGTTAAGAATAAGCTTTTAAGAATTGTTTTATACTGGCATACAAGAGCAGAGCTTATTGCCGATTCAAGTCCGATAAAATGAGGAAGGAGGCGTTTTATGTCACAGTATAATAAAACCTTTACCCTTGGATTAACGCAGGAAGAGTGGGAAATATTTAACCAGGCAATCGGGATCGCGAAAAAGAAAGGATGCGTTACAAACAAACGGGATTTTTTTCTGAAATCGGTTAACTACTTCTTATTAAATAAAAACAGCGGATCTTTTTGTAAAAATTTCGCTATGTCTATATTGCTGCATAGAAGAGAAAAAGAAAAAGAAGCGCATATGAACTCGCAGCAAACAACTTAGATATAAAGTGAGCCGGAAGTACTGCTTGCGGAACCGTATAGAAGAAAAATATGAAGATGATAAACGCAGATAAAAACGTAAAGTTTTTATCTCAAAAACAAAATATGATAGGTAATAATGAAGCCTAAGATAATTATAGCAGGCGGAGGACATAAAGCATCCGCATTGATTAATCTTCTTGGAGGGGCTTTTGATGTAACCGTCGTGGACAAAAGCCAAGATGCTTTAAATCAAATTGCAAAAGACAGAAAAATAAATACCGTGCACGCTGATGCAACAAGCGAATATGAGCTGGTTAGAGGAGGCTTAAATAGTGCTGATTACTTTGTAATATTCACAAACAACGAAGAAATAAATTATGAAATAGCAAAAATAGCAAAGAGACACAGTATAACAAACGTTATGTCGTATGTGCCTACCTATGAATATCTACTGCAGTTTGAGAAGCTGGGTGTTCAAATAATAGGCAGCCCGCACGATATTGCTGCGGATGCATACAATAAAATAGTGCATCACACAAAAAAGGCAATAGGCATAGGGTTAGGCGTAGGTGAAATTGTTGAGGTTACCGTAGGCGAATATGCTCCGATAGTTAAGCAGCAAATATCTCAGCTGGCTCTGCACGGTATAAGAATAGGCGGTATATACAGGGATGATAAACTAATAGTGCCTGCAGAAAATACCATTATTAAAGCTAATGATAAGTTAATATTGATAGGCGATCCGAAAAGGTTGGAATATGCCGTGTCCGTGTTTACTACATCCTCGGAATCAAATTTTCCCTTACAATATGGAAATAGTGCTTTGGCTGTAAGTGTTTACAATTCATATTCTATACAAGAAGCAATTTATCTTAAGAATAATACGCATTTAGATTATTTAAAAATTTTATCACGCCGCAATTATAAAAATTATAACGAGATAAACAATTTTCATTTGGTGAATTCTGTCAAAGGCGTGCTTGAGATTTTGCAGAATGAATCATTTGGGCTTATTATTGTAGATAAACCGCATTTTGGCGTTATTGAAAAATTGGGTTTAAAAAACAGTATTATTTTCAGACTTGCCAAAAGAAGCAAATCTCCCATACTTGTAGCAGGCGGCAGAAAAAGTTATAAAAAAATACTGCTCTACATATTTGAAAATAATGAGGAGTTGTTGAGAAAGAGCGTTCATATATCTATTAGCGCATCTGTTACTTTAAATGCTCAACTTGATATAATATTATGTGTGATGCCTGATGTATTTATAAAATCATCCGGGCGTGATTTCGAAAATAGGGCAAGAAATATAATTGAGAAAATATTAATTATGTATAAAAAATCAATAACAGTAAATATAATCTACGGCAATCCTGTAAAGAAACTAAGAAAATCTCTATTTAGTTATGATCTTATAATTACCTACGGATATAAACACCGAAATAGTTTTTTCTCTCCCAATCCATTGTTTTATATATCATCATTTAAAGATGTATCGGTTTTACTAATAATGAAATGAGCGCTATTCAAGCAGTCTCGCTTTTTTTGGTTATAGCAGCAGCGTTTTTATCTCCTGCCGTATCAAATCTATTCCGTATACCCGTTGCATGTACGGAAATAGTTCTCGGCATAATAATCGGACATTCTTTGCTGAACATTGTATCTGTCAGCGAATGGTTAAAATTTCTTGCGGATTTTGGTTTCTTTGTACTTATGTTCTCCGTTGGATTGGAGATAGAAATAAAAAATATAAATATAAAATTATTTCTAATAAATATATTGGCATTTATTGTTAATGTCATGATCTCTCTATTATTTGTTCACATTTTGTCGTTGGATTTTATATGGGTTGCTATACTGTCAAGTGTTTCTGTAGGCGTTACGGTTAGTGTTTTAAAAGAATCGGCGTTAATCAAGAAAAAAGCAGGTATAATTATACTATATTCCGGCATTATACAGGAGCTTATAATGCTTGCCCTTGCAACAGTGTATGAGCTGCATCATGTCGGAGGATACTCTTTTGTTCAAACAATAGAACTTATTATATCTATAACGCTCGCTCTATCTTTTTTTAATTTAGTCAATCTTTTTCATTGGTGGTATCCGGAAAAATTCAGATATTTAATATTGTCGGATGATCCTTTTAAATCATCGGCAAGGTTTGCATTTACAGTTATGTTTTTATCCATATCTTTTGCTTTTTATTTTAATGTAGATCCTGTTATAGGTGCATTTATCGCCGGTTTTATTTTGTCTATTGCTTTAAATGATGTTGAAAAAATAAAAGAATATATGGATACTATAGGTTATGGATTTTTTATACCTGTCTTTTTTGTCTACACTGGTATAAATATAGTAATAAATCTTAAAAGTCTGCCGTTTATATTTTTAATTGCGATTATTATGGGATTTGCACATATCGGAAACGTTTTGGTGTTTATTTATTACCGTTTCAACATAAAAGAGTCTTTTGTGTATGCTGTGAATATTTCTAAGGGATTGAGCATCGTTGTTTTAATTGTGACAATAGCGAAATCACTGCAGCTGATTAATGATGCTGTATTTTCAGATGCTATTGTTGCGGCACTAATTGCTGAAATATTCTACTCTACGTTATTCAAGATGGGCTACAAGAGAATGAAATAAAAACATCTTGAGGCCACTGCATGATATCCTGAAAATCGAATAAAGCGTACACTATTTGCTGTCCATTCCCAAGTACTT
>CAZOGA010000143.1:0-3363 GCA_964579095.1 uncultured Desulfurellales bacterium | reverse complement strand
TTAACACTAAAAGAACCGTTATCAGCAGCATATACAGCAGAAAAAAAGCATAAAATAGTTAAAAGAATAGTTAAAAGCCTCATTTGTAAAACCCGCCTCTTGATGCTAACCGCTCATTGACTATATGGACAACCTCAGTTCCAATAACTTTTGAGTATTTCTGTATTGCTTTTTGAGCCTGCGGTGATGACAAAATTCCCATAATTATAGCCGTTATAATAGCCCCAATAATATGATGATGTTGCATACCCGCCTCCGTGGTTCTTTTAACCCAAAATTCAAAATTCAAAATTTACCATTACTTTAAAACCCTACCCCCATACAACATAACCTTTCTTTAAACAAAACCCATAAAAAGTTATCTTCAGAACCCATTCCCGCACTTATAGGCGGATTAGACAACGCACCCCAGATCAAATCACTTCTTCCGAGAGGTAAAATCCACGCACTACGCAAAGGTCTGGCTTCTTGCAGTCTGTAGTGTGTCTTCATCCATATAGGAACAGGGGTTTTATGGCAATAACTAACCGCACTATCCCATAGCAGCATTTCTCTTGCCAGCTTATAGATTATTCTTGAAGCAATCGCAGCATTGCCCGCAGTTTTATCCTGCCCGCTCCAATGCCCTGTTAGAGGATATGCACTTCCCCAGCTTCCCATACACCAAAACAGCGGATCTAAAGACACACCTACGTTTGAAGCAACAGAGTCTGCCGCGCAGGATATTTGAGCAACAGGGTTACCAAAAAGCAATGCCTCAGGATTTAACAGAAAACCTGTAATATCTGAGTTCCAAGTCGGGTCTATTTCGGTCATATAGGTGATATCAAACTCTATAGGACTAAAGCAGTTGTAATCGGTAAACAGTCCTACAAGAGAAAACACATCAATCCAAATATAATGAGCTTGAGCAAAAGTTTCGTTGGAGTTGCTGCTTTTAGCCGTTGTTGAACCGCTGAGAAATCCCGTATGAGACAGACTAACACCTATAGAGGGGAAACACCACGCATCTTTAACAGTCTCAATGAGCCTTGCAGGATCCCAAAAGGACACCTTAATACCAATTCTTATATTAGGCGGCTTACCGCAAATACAGATAGGCGAACCGCCCGGCACGGAAGGCGAATCTATTTTCGTTTTAAATATTGTTATACCGCCAATCTTGATAGGGAATATCCCCCACCAATCTACATCGGTTATAGGATTAAAAAATTTGCTTTTACAGACAGCATAGCTATTTAACGGACTTGATGCTGTTAGAAATACTACTACTGTTATCGCAAACAGGAATTTCTTCCACATAAAAAGTATCCCCCTTTTGATAAGCTATTGACGGCACTGTTTTTATATCAAACCGTTTAATAATTCTCTTATCTGCATAAAAGACGGGTAATTTTATCTTTTTCTCAAGTGTTAGAACATCTCCTTTGCAGATAAGAATCATTGCTTTAATTTTGTTGTAGTATTTTGATTTTAAAAACCATTTAACCTGCTTTCTATCCGAACCGTCTATAATTACATAAACAAAAGGCACTCTAATATAATCAAGCGGATTAAATGTGTATCCTTTCGGATAAATAACATTACCTTTTGCATCAATAATATTACGGTCAAGTGTATATGACATATTAACCTTATAAATTTTATGCTTTTTTGATAAAGGCAAATCTGTCGATAAACGGTTTTCATACCTTTGAAAAGCACTTACAAACCTCTTTTTATTAAAAAACTTACGCCAATCTCTATGTTTTAAACCGCTTATAATCTGATCTAACGCATCTTTTTCCTTTATCTCAAATGTTGCACCGAATGTTCCAATATTGACGCACGAATAAGCAGTATTAGTTATTAATATAAAAAAAAGGACGGCAAAAATACCGCCCAAAAAACTCTTACACTTCAATTTCTGCAGTCGTGTTTTCACTGTCTTCTTTCTTTGCAAATATCCTTGGCTCTCTATAAGGAATATTGGTTATTTCACACATTTCTTTTGTTGCATCATTCATTGCCGATACGGCGGCGTTAAACTTTTCAATATGCTTACCGACTTCCTCAAAAGAAAACCTCAATCCTGCATTCCTTCTCAAGATGTTAATAGCTCTGTCTGCCGAACGTACGATGTTTAAGATAGTCTCAGTATCTTTTGTTCTTGCAAATATTACACGAGTATCCCTTTCTTTTGCCAGACTCTCTTTTCTCTGTTGTCTTTCTTCTCTTATCTTTGCTCTTTCTTCGGATGTTAAAGGTTTCCTTTCTTCTACCGTCCTTTCTTCTGCCATAAAAATTTACCTCCTATGAATTTTTTAATTAACCTTTCTATGTAAGGAAACATCTGTTACAGTTTTGCTTTTCACTTCTCCCTCATCTTAATTTTAAACTCGGCATTTTCATTAACGGGCGGATTTTTTACGTTAAATGAACCTTCTTTCTGAAATTGATATATACTCCAGTTTTCAGGTGATAAATTACCTTTAAAATACATGATACCCCTATAGATATTTCTCTTGACTATATTTAATGCAACTACACCTGTTGCAACAGGTATCCACTTTGGAGAACCTTTATGAATTAAAATCAGCTCCGGGACAGTAGTAACATCAAACCGTACTGCTGCGCGATATTTTTTTGAAATATTTATAGGCATAATATCCCAGCCTAACTCATCTTGCAGACTTTTTAATATTTGCGATTCTATCTCGCAGTATTGACATCCCGGTTTATAAAAGAATAGTAAGGCATAATCATTCCTGTTTCTCTGTAGAGTGCTGTTTATACTGTAATCTATCAATCCTGTTCTCATTCTTATACCCGGCGCATTTTCAGGATAATCCTTATACACATTCAATTTCGGCGTGCTTTGATTTACATAACCCACAACATTAGAAAACGCATATGCTTTACGTCTTGCTATGTCCTGCAAGATTAAATATTGTTTTACGTTGGATGTGGTTGGTTTCTGGACGGCTTGCCTCAAAGCAAAATTTAAAGTCTTCTGAAACTCATCAGGATACATATTCCATAACTGTTTGTAAGTATATGTTTTTATAACAAAACCTTTTTTATCTTTTTTGGTTTCATCCTTTTTTTTAACGGGCGGATTTTTATACCAGAACCACCCTTTATAAGGGTCGTAATTTGTAATTTTACTATCCGTATTTACAATATTGCTATCCGCCTGCGATGACGATGTAATAAATATAATCATCATAAATACCGTCAAAACCGCTTTAACCATTCAGCTACCCTCATCTACATATAGAAACTTGTGTTACAGAATATGGGGGAATAGACATAATTCTACAAGATTGGATATGCTTTTGCTATTATTGAGTTTAAACTAACTAACCCGTAATATCTACTGTC